>CALLJF010000019.1 GCA_938091495.1 uncultured Nitrososphaerales archaeon
CTTACAGTGCCTAACTGCCCCCTTGCCAATACTATAAAGAGTGATGTAGAAAGAGCCTTGATGAATGTAAAGGGAGTAAAGGCTGTTGATGTAGAATTGACTTCTATGACAAAGGATGAGCTGGATGCCCTTGCAAAGAGTATTCAGCAAAGGGGAGAGGCAAAAAAGGTAAGCGCGATGATAGAGAAGCTAGAAAAAGGTCGCATAAGAAATGTGATAGCAATAGTATCTGGAAAGGGAGGGGTGGGAAAATCCTTTGTGACTGGAATGCTGGCCATAGAATTGAGAAGGCAAGGACATGAAGTTGGCATATTAGACGCTGATATAACCGGTTCGAGCATAGCGAAGATATTCGGATTAAGTGAAAGGCCTACAAAGGGACGGTCTGGAATAAACCCTACATTAACAAAGTTAGGCATAAAAGTGATGTCCATGAACCTTATACTTGATGATCCTACAACCCCAATAATTTGGAGAGGACCTCTTATCAACAGTGCCATAAGGCAGCTTTACCAAGATGTTGATTGGGGAGAGCTTCATTATCTATTGGTTGATCTTCCTCCTGGTACCAGCGATGCACCTCTAACTGTATTTCAGTCTCTTCCCCTTGATGGAGTGATAGTGGTATCTTCTCCTCAAGACCTTGCTTTTATGGTTGTGAAAAAAGTCATGAACATGGCAAGGCATATGAACATCCCAATCATAGGTCTAATAGAGAACATGAGCTATATCGAATGCCCTAAATGTGGAGAGAAGATAGAGCTTTATGGACCTTCAAAAGGATATGAAAGTGCAAAAGATTTTGAGATACAATTCCTTGGAAAAGTTCCAGTAGACCCTACGATTTCTAAATTATCAGATCAAGGTAAGCTCGAGGATTATTCGAGCTTAGTATTCACAGAAATTACGAGAGCTTTAAGATTGGGCATTGAAAAATTAATCAAGAAAACGAGCGCAAGGCAACCTATAGCATGGTCAAAGTAATGAACTACGAATTAAGTTAAGTCCAAATTCTTTTATAATTCGAGAGTTTGTATTAGGATTATGGAAGCGAGAGTAGTTCTCATCTCATACACCCCTGATCTTGAGAGGGTGTGCGCTTCAGCCATGAGGTCTTGCTACTCACAATATCCTGCATCTGAGCTTTATCTTAGAAAAGACCTCTTGGGCGATGCTGATGTGAAAAGAATGTTAGAAAAGGCTCTTCAGCTAGGGCATTATGACGTAATGGAGCATGGATCTTTGACCTATAGCCTGAATAACGTTTCAAGAGTTCTCACTCATCAACTCGTAAGACATAGACTTGCATCTTTCTCTCAGCAAAGCCAAAGATACGTAAGAATAGGAAAAAACGAATGGTATGTAAAGCCCCCTTCTTTGAAGGATGAAAAGGTTCAGGTTGAGGTTAATAACGCTAAGATCGAGCTTGGCTATGATGATTTCATGGCTGTTAGTGGGCAGATTTATGAAGCGTATTCAGAAAAAGGTTTTCACAAAGAGGATGCTAGGTTCATAGTGCCATCTGCAAGTAAAACCAATATTACCATTACAGCAAATCCAAGGGAGTTTAGGCACATCTTCAGCCAAAGATGCGATAGTGCAGCGCAATGGGAGATTAGAGATGTATGCTGGGCAATGCTTGCATCGGCTAAACTTATAGCCCCAAATATATTCAAAACTTTCGACTTCCCTGCAAGCAAAGATCGACAAGCATTAGAAAGATTAGCCAAGATAGATGAATTGTTATCAGATTATAGATCATCTTTTGAGAAAACAGAAAGAGGAACTCTATTTGAGATCGATTTGAGCAAGCTCGACCTATCTCATAAGGTTCTTTCGTTCATTTTAAAAGGTTCATAAATCAAAATCGTGATAGAATTTGAAGAAATCTCATGTTTTTGACCCTAAGAACATAGATATTCTAGAAATGGAAGGGAGAAATATCTGGCAAGATCCCGAAGAAATTCTTAAAGCAGTAGAAATCAAGCCTTACTTCGTTGCTGCTTTTTCACTTTACCATTGTCTCAGAAGGTCAAGAGAATCTATGCTATAGATATTCAAAGAGAAACGCTTGAATTTCTAAAAAATTCAAAAGCTGAAGATAAAAAACATTGAACCTTTACTTTCAAAGGAAGATGGGATTCCCCTTGAAAAGCATCGACCTTTTGATCACCATCAACACCCTTCATGAATTTGACAAAAAGGATAAAACTATCGAGGAGATGAGAAGAGTGCTAAAAAGATTTGGGAAAGCTTTGATAGTTGACTTTAAGAAAGAGGATACTGGTTTTTGGCCTCCAGTTGCCATTAGAGTTTCTAAAGAAGAAGCATAAGTCTTTTCGAGAAGAAAGGCTTCACCTTTTTGAACTCAAAAGACCTCATGTACCATTGCCTTCTAGTTTTTTCTAAGTAAAAGGTTAAACGCAACATACTTTCGATTTTTATGCATGGAAAAAAAGAGGGTAGAGAAGGATTATCTTGGCGAAAAAGAGATACCTGAGGATGCTTACTATGGAATTCAGACTTTAAGGGCAATAGAGAATTTTCCTATAAGCCGAATAAAAGCTCACCCAGAGTTCATAAGAGCGACAGCCATTGTAAAGAAAGCTTGTGCTGAAGCAAATATGATGACAGGAGATTTAGACGCTAGAATTGCAAAAGCCATTATTAATGCTGCTGATGAGATAATAAATGGTAAACTTCATGATCAGTTCTTGGTGGATGTATTTCAGGCAGGAGCAGGAACATCCCATAATATGAACGCTAACGAAGTCATAGCCAATAGAGCCATAGAGATACTAGGTGGTAAAAAAGGAGATTACAAAATAGTTCATCCTAACGATCATGTGAACATGGCCCAATCTACGAATGATGTATTTCCCACTGTAATGCGCATTTCTTGCCTTCCTTTGATTCAAAGATTGATCATTGAGCTAAAGAATCTTAAGGAGGCTTTTGAGAAGAAAGCCAAAGAGTTTGACAAAATTATCAAGCCTGGAAGGACTCATCTGAAGGATGCTGCGCCTATTCGATTAGGTCAAGTTTTCAATGCATACGCTTCAATAATTTCTGAAAATATCGAGAGAATTGAGAGAGCATCTATAGCTTTAGAAGATTTGAATATAGGAGCAACGGCAGTGGGTACAGGCTTGAATGCAGACCCTGAATATGTCAAAATTGTTGTGGAGAAATTAAAAGCTTACACTGGTTTTAAACTTCGTAGTGCTAAGAATTTGATAGCTGTAACTCAATCCATGGGCGATTTTGTAGAATTGTCAAACGCTCTTAAAACTTTGGCAATAGATATGATCAAAATTGCCAATGATATTAGGCTGATGAGCTCTGGTCCCGTTACTGGATTAAATGAAATAAACCTACCTTCAGTCCAGCCAGGATCGTCGATAATGCCAGGTAAAGTAAATCCTGTAATTGCAGAAGCGATGAACATGGTAGCCTTTCAAGTAATAGGAAACGATTTGACTGTAACTCTTGCTTCACAGGCAGGGCAACTAGAGCTTAATGTAATGATGCCTGTAATCGCTTTTAACTTGATACAGTCATTGGATATATTAAAGAATTCTATTCATGTATTTACTGAGAGACTAGTATTAGGGATTACTGCCAATGAAAAGAGATGTAGAGAAATGGTAGAGCGTAGCCCTGGTTTAGCTTTAGCGTTAAACCCATACATCGGATTTGAAGCTACTGCAAAGGTAGTTCAAGAAGCCATAGCCACTGGTAAGACTATAAAAGAAGTTATATTGGAGAAAAAACTGATTCCTAAAGATATGGTTGATAAAATTCTTGATCCTTATGCTCTGACTGAGCCAGGCAAGAGAAAGGTAAAACAAAGTTAAGATGCTTCTTTTCTTAGCTTCATCTCAGGAATAGGGGCTGATTTTCTATATGGTCCTCTCTTCCTCTTTCTAGCCTTCCTCTTTTCTTCTGCTTTCTTTACTAATTCTCCTTCTAAGCCCTCTTTATTCATCTTTCTCAATAATAATTTCTTGAGAAATCATTTAAATTTTTGGAGAGTAGTTAAATTTTAGATTAGGTGTTATGGGAAGATATATAAATGATAAGAGATGAGATTATTAATAGAGAAAGATAGCGTAAACATTACTTAGGTCGATTTTTATGGAAATAGTTGAGAGAGTCGGTAAAGTTGAGGATATTATGTCTAGGACCTTTAACGTCGTCAAAGAAGATGAATTCCTCTCAAAGGTCATAGGCATGTTCAAAGGAGGTAAGGCTAAACCTACTGAAGCACTCATAGTTGTGGACTCTAAAGGCAGCTATAAAGGCGTACTTACTGAACGTATGATAATCAGGTCGAGGCTTGATCCCAAAAAGACGAAGGTCAAGGCAGTATATAGACCTGCGCCTAAACTGAATCCAAAAGATGATGCTATTGAAGCTGTTATATTGATGGTTGAGAATGATATTAAACACATTCCAGTGATTGAAGAGGATAATATTGTCGGTTTAGTTGTAGATGTAGATGTTTTGGAGAAGGCTGTCAAGGGAGATTTCGGCTTAAAACTAGTAAAGGATATAATGACTAAAGAGCCTAAAGTCATTGAAGAGAGAGCTTCCATAGCCAGTGCCATGGCTTTAATGAGAGAAGAAGGCATATCTAGACTTCCTGTAGTTAGGGGCGATAAGTTAGTGGGAATTATCAGCATACATGATATTGTAGAACAGGTTGTTCTACCAAGAGATAAGATTAGGTTTGGAGACTTTGCTGGAGATAAACCTAAACCCTTAAGCAATCCTGTCAAGGGCGTCATGACAAAGCCTGTAATAACCATCTCACCAAATACCACACTTAGGGATGCGGTTCGACTTATGCTCGAGCATAATATAGCTTCGTTAATCATTTTGGATAAGGGTAAGATAGCAGGCATCGTAACTAAAACCGACATACTGAGTGCGATAGCTCAAGAAAAAAGAATAGCCAAGAATAGACTTTTAGTCCAATTCTCTTTTAACCGCATGAGCATCGACAGTACAGAGCATGAGCGCATGTTGGCTGATATGGAGTCCTTTGCTAGAAAGTATTCAGACCATCTAGGCGAAGGTGTAATCACAGTCTACTTTAAGCAGCATAGAGAGAAGTGGAGGAACGTGCCATTTATTCATTGTCGAATTATGATCAAGAGCAAAGGAGGACAGTACGTAGGCATAAGCAATGGCTGGGGCTTCTCACATGCCCTTCAAAATGCCTTGGATCATGCTGAAAGACAGATACTAAAAGGTAAGGAGATGAAAAGAGAACACAGGTTTGCGGAGGAGTTCATTAACAAAATGTTAGAACTCTGGCATTAATCGGGTTTTATTAAAATGTCTTCTCCTTGAACTTTGACTTCATAAATTGGTACAGGTTTTAATGGTATCTCTCTCCCCCAGAAGCCTTCTCCGGTTTTCAAGTCAAAACGAGCGAAATGGCAAGGACAAATGACTTTACCTTCCTCAATGATACCTTTGGACAATAAACATTTCATATGAGTGCAACGATTACCTATAGCGTAGAAACTTCCATCTAGTTTTGCTATCATAATTTCTTTGTCATTGATCTTAACATCAATCATCCTTCCTTCAGATATGTCTTTAACTGAGGCAACTTTAACGAATTCTCTCAAAGATTCACCTCGCACCGAGATTTTTATGAGTTTATTATAAAAATCTTGCGCGCCAGTAAATATACTTAGATTTTGACCTATTAATTAAATTTACTAATACTAGTAGTTAGGTAATCATATACTTAGAGGTACGATTGATGAGCATAGGCGTTGCCATTTTATCCGGCGGGGAGAGTAGACGCTTTCAGAAGCCTGACTATAAGAGAAGAGACAAGGCTTTGGAGATTGTAAATGGAAAGAGGATGATAGAATGGGTCATAGATTCAGCCTATAAAGTCTCGAATAAAGTCACTATAATAGTAAGAGATGAGAAGCAGGTAAAGTTATACTCAGATATCTTCTCCAAAAATTATTCTAAGATTGGCGTAATAGCAGACTTGAAAGGTTTTGGGCACAGCCCCCTTGTAGGCCTTGCAACTAGCGCAAAAGCAATAGAAGATGATTTTATTTTGATCTTGCCTTGTGATGCACCGTATGTAAAAGAAGATGTTCTCAAATTGTTAATAAATAAAGTAAATAGTTATGATGTTATCTCACCTTTATGGCCAGATGGTAAGGTTGAACCACTTTTTTCCATTTACAGAAGAGAACATGTATTATTATGTTATGAAGTCCTTCTAAGCCTTAAGAGATGGAGGCCTGATGATTTGATAAGAGCCAGCAGAAAATCGTATTTTATCAGCGTAGAGAATATGAGAGAAATTGATAAAGAATTGAACTCTTTTTTCAACATAAACTACCCTGAGGATATTAGCATTAAAAAGAGAGTCAAAATAAATAATGGAATAAAAGAGGATAAGATAATTCATCCTAATAGAGTTTCTATAGAAATAATAGAAGGGGTTGTAAAAACTATATTGAGTAAGGATTTAAACCCTAATCTCATAGACGAATTAAAAAACTCTCATTTTTGGAAATCTATCATGGCTTTATCACTTTGTGAAAATTTTGGGAAAAAGTATCTGGAATTAGCTGGAAGGAGTTTTGAGGATGAAGCCAATTACTATATGAGAAAAGAGTTAAAAATGCTTGCCCTTCATGCATTATTAGATGCTTTATCTTGCTGGAAAGAATTGAACCATAGTGAAAATGTAAATAGACTATCAAAAAAGGCTTTGAGTTTAAGGAAGCAAGTTAGCATAGACTTTAAAGGAAAATACCTTAAATTTCATATATGATAAAAATCATTCTCTCTTTGATAGATAATAGTACGATTCTCTCCCCTTCTGATCTCTATCTAACTTGCTACCAGGCTTATTGACTCTAGGCCTTCCAGTGTCCACATCACGCCTATAGGTTATTCCCAAATCTTTAAGAAATGTGTTCATGCCTTCCTCTTTTTCCATAGGGGATGTGGCTTCACCTTTAACTCCCTGCTCACCGGTGAATATCATGAGAGAATCAGAAACAATGTCTATGAGCTGAACGTCATGATCCACTATTATTGCAGATTTACCTCGAGATTTTACGAACCTTTGAACTACTTTTGCAAAGGCTATTCTATCCTCTACGTCCATGAAGGCTGACGGCTCATCCAAAGCATAAACATCGGCTTCTCTCAGTAAGCACGCTGTTACGGCTACCTTCTGTAACTCTCCTCCGCTTAAATCCTTTAAGGGCTTATCGTATAGTTTACGAACCCTTAAGGGATTGATTATCAACGATTGGATCAAACCTGATTCCAAATTGCCTCCTGATGCTCTATCTAAAAGAGTCTTGACATCTTCATCAGACTCAGCGTTAAGATACTGAGGTTTGTAGGATATTCTAGCTTTACATTTAACCTCTCCTTTATCAGTTTTTTCCTCTCCCGCGATTATCTTCATGAAGGTCGTCTTTCCTAATGCATTTCCTCCTAAGATTCCGATAATTTCTCCTTCCTTTAAAGACCCTGTTGAAACTTTTAATTTAAAATTTGGATAGGATTTCAAAAGGTCCATATATTCTATTATGTTTGGTGTTTGCAAAGAATCACCCATAGGAGCGTATACATCGAATGTTATTGGATTGTCTCTGAACCTTACGTTTTCAGCTGGCAAATATCCATCGAGTAGAGTATTAATTCCAACTCTTGCTGACATTACGCCAGATACTATGCCATAAGCTCCAGGATCTCCATACAAAATGTGCACATAATCGCTCAAATAATCTAAAACTGTCAAATCATGCTCAACAAGTAAAACAGATTTCCCTTCCTTAGCCAAGCCAGATATTACTTTAGCAACGCTCAATCTTTGGTATATATCATTATATGATGACGGTTCATCAAAGAAGTATATGTCAGCATTCTTTAAGGCGCATATAGCTACTGCCAACCTTTGAAGCTCTCCACCGCTCAGTTCTTTAGTAAGCTTGCGTAAAGATTCCTTAAGGTTTAGATTTTCAATTAATTCATCCATGGTTCCTTTTTCATCGAACTTTTTCAATAACGATAGAGAATCATTCTTCCAAACTTTGGCTAAATCGTAAACTGTTTGAGGTTTGAAAGAGACCACTAACTCCTTACTACAAATCTTCTCGAAATGATCCTTAAGCTCTGTCCCTTGGAAATGGTCTATAATTAAATCCCAATCGGGAGAGTTTTCTATCATGCCCATATTTGGTTTAATTTTACCAGAGAGGATGTTTAATGCAGTAGTCTTCCCAGCGCCATTTTTTCCCACTAAGCCCACTATAGCCCCTTTTCTCGGTATAGGCAACCTGTAGAGCCTAAATCCGTTAAAACCGTATTGATGAATCTTATCTTCCTTTAACTCCTCAGCTAAGTTGATTATCATAATTGAATCAAAGGGACATTTCTTAGTACAAATACCACAGCCTGTGCATAATTCTTCGCTTATTACAGGTTTTCCATCATCGCCAAATATTATGGTCTTGTCTCCCATTTTCACGCCTGGACAGAGCCTATAGCACTCTAACCCACACTTTTTAGGCTGGCATCTTTCCCTATCCAGTACTGCTATGCGATGGACCAAATAAACCCCCTTAGCATACAAAAACCATCTTAAGGTCTTTTAAACCAGATTTCATTTGCTTGAAGCTTAACTATTTATTATTAGCCATAAATAAATACTTTATAAAGCTAGGGGAATGCTGCTTTGTAGCGAACACCTCTCTTTAAGCATAAATCTTCTAATTTAACTTTTAATCTATGCCAATAATCCGAGTCTCTTGTAACAAGTGATGGTAAACGATCCTTAAGCCCAGGCCTCTCCTTTTCCAAAAATGAAGCCATAGAGTCTAATACCCAAGGTCTCAGGTTAAGTTTATCGTAGATTATCTCGCTCTTTGTCTTCTCAGCCAAATCGATTATCTGCAAAAAGCTGTCCTCATCATCATTTATTTCTGGTATTATGGGGCCTAAAAATATCCATGTATTTATTCCTCTATCAGAAAATTCCTCTATAACTTGAACAAGGGAACTGGGTGATGGAGCTCTTGGCTGTAATTTCCTAGCGAGATCTTCTTTAAGAGTGGTTATAGTAAAGCCAACATCAAACCCTTCTGACCTGATCAAGTCTTTATCTCTTAAGACTAAAGGAGATTTCGTCTGTATGGAAATTGGAAATTTTTGGGTTGATAATAATTCAATGCATTTCCTCGTCAGTTGTAACTTTCCTTCTAATGGTTGATAAGGGTCGGTGACTGTGCTTATGCCAACTATACCCTTTGGAAGCTTCTTCAATTGATTATCTAGAATTTCAACCACGTTTATCTTTGCTTTTACGAATTTTCCCCAGTTTTTTGCTATTTCATTATCACGGAAGACAGATGGACTATAGCAGTAAATACAACCATGTTCGCAGCCAAAGTAAGGGTTCAACGAGTAATCTAAGCCAGGCAAATTACTGCGTGAGATAGCATTCTTGCAAACAATATTAGAATAACTGACCAAAGGCACCATTCCAATTAGAAATCTGTAATCTTCCTTTGAAATAGAGCTTCCTTCAAAATTAAGCTATGCTCTATCCATTTGTCAAGAGGTACTGTAAGAACTTTAAAAGCAAAATTCAAGGCAGATTGTAAACTATCGAACTTCTTTGGTTCCCTTTTTAATGCACTTCTCATACTTTCCCTGACATTCCAAACGCCAACAGGTAAGATGTAGCCTGGATGAATCTCTCTTAAAACAAGGACCTTTGCTTGTCTTTTCATCTCTTTTAGCTTCTCAGTCGCTGCTAGCCTTGCGGAATAATAGCATCCACCTACATTAGCATAAGTGGACCTTCCCACGTAGCTTTCATAGTCACCCATTATGGCTGGAGTTTTTCCTCCAACATTCCACACAGTTCCAGGGAACCATGCCTCTATCCACTCAAATCCCCATTCCTCTGGCATGAATATTGCTAGGAATGTATTATCTAAATTTCTAAAAAAGTACACCTCATAATCATCCAAACTATCGTATTGCTTTATTTCCTTTATCAGCCAAAGGGAGATTGTATCATCAACTGCTGTAATGCTCCACCTCGTAGGAACTAACTTCCTTCTATTCCCAACTCCTAACATGCCGACACTTAACGCACGTTGAATTCTGCTGACCAGAACCCCATCATCATACAACTTAACGATAGCTTCAGAAGCCCTCATATCTCTATCATAGTAGGCTTTTTCTATTCTTCTATCAACTCTAATGTTAGAAGTTTTAAAAGATTTTAGCAATGATGAAGGGCCAAAAGGTTGGGCATCCTCGCTAAAAGATATTACGCCTGTAGGTCTTTTTTTGAATATAGCCTCGGAATCTACAGAAGATATGCTCATAGACAACTCTTGAATTAGATCAAGCAAACGATTACCCTTAATGGCATCAAATATGTTCATTCTGATCTTACCCCTGATTAAACTGAGGCGATATTCTATGATTTCATCTATAGACTTACCTACCCAAAGCTCAGGAGTATCAAGTATCTTAGTATTACCAAAGTATGGAGGCAACATAGGACCAACGTAGACCTTTGGATACCCTATTCTCCCTACAAAAGATCCTGGTGGAGTTGAGCCTTCAACCCTCTCTGATATCAGAGAAGAGCTTTTTACCACTAATTTGGCTTTAGCTATGATAGGACAACTTAACTTTCCACATAGCATTCTTCCTCCTTTACAGATTAAGCATAATTTTGATGCCTCTCCAGTTAATATATTGTATAGTAAGGATTCACTCAATAATTCATCTTTAATCCAATTATCATTCAATGGCTCATATATCATTAAACTGATATATAATCATACCATCAGAAAAATTCGTATTGAAAATCAAGAATGAAGGAAAGTCAAAATTCAATATAAATATGAGTTCGATTCTTCTTGATCTATGGCTAAATTTGCAATTCTTAAGACTGATGGTCGTAGAGTGATAAAATACAATCTTGATGATGATGAGAAAGACCTTGGCTCAATAATGAACCTTTGCATAAAAGGATGTGAATCTTTGTTGAAAGAAATCAAGAACGATGATGATAGAACCTTTGTTAGGCATGAGATTGCACTAATGAGACAGACTAAAGAGCAATGGCAAAATTTGATCAAGGCCTTTAGCAGAGTCAAGCCTTCACAAGAATTCATATGATAACTGATCATTTTAATGCGAAGACAATCAATCTATAAGACCCTTTATCACTTCAAGCCAAGCTCTGGCAACATTATCAGGATTGTATCCTCCTCCACCTAAAGCAAGTATTCTTCCATCACATAACTCATGTGAGATTTTATGCAGCTTCTTTGTTGCGTATCTATGGGCTTCCTCTGTATACTGCAGATGCGCATGGGGATCATTTTTCAACCCGTCTGCTCCACATTGGAATATGATCAGTTCAGGCTTTATCTTATAGGCAAATTTCTCCACTTTGGTGAAAGCTTCTTTGAATTCTTTGTCTCCAGATTTAGGAGCTAATGGCAGGTTCATCTTAGTCCCTACCGCTTCTCCAGAACCAGTCTCTGTGCTAAAGCCAGTACCTGGATAGAGAAATCTTCCATCCTCGTGTATGTCAGCTATGTATACAGCTGGGTCGTTATTGAGGTCATAGAAGACGCCATTCCCATGATGAGCATCTATGTCAACATACAATATTCTCTTAAGACCATAAGTCTTCTTAGCATAGATTATAGCTATTGCAGCATCGTTGAATACACATAATCCTTCAGACCTGGTCCTTCTTGCATGATGCGTTCCTCCTATTGGGTTGAATGTGTGATCAAATTCCTTTCTCATAAGCATATCTAAGCCAAGAATAGTAGAGCCTACAAGATAACTCGCTGCCTCGAAGATGCCCTTGAAGGCCGGGGTCTCTCCATAACCCCTTAAACCAAAACATACCGGGGCATCCCCATAATCCAGGTAACCAAAACCTTGTTCTGAAGCCTTCTTAACAAAGTCTACATGCTCTTTTGTATGGAATAGAAGAAGAATCTCATCGCTTGTCAGAACCGGCCCGACGATTTTGACTCTTCCTTTTTTGAAAATACCTTCCTTTTCGAGCATCTGCTGGAAGGCTTCTAGCCTTTCATTAGCCAGTGGAGAGTCTGGGAAGGAGTACTTTTTGAATTCATCTCCCAGGATCATTCCAACGTTGCACATAACGAGATTCTTTTATAATTATGATTTAAAGTTAAGCTTTGTGATGGCCTAGAAGAAGCAGAGTTATTGTTAGTAACTATGAATACGGAATAGACTCACTTCTTACTCTTTTCTAAAAGGTTCTTGATTGCCTTTTTAGCTACATCTATACTCAATCCAAAATACTTTGAGAGATTATCCAATTCTTTTTCAAATTCTGGGGATAGAGAAGTATAGAAAAGAATCTCTTCAAAAGCAGTATTGCTTGCTTTTCTAATCATTTGCCTTTCAAGAACTTCTAAGTTGAGAAGTTCTTTTATGATCCTTATCTCTTTATTCCTTATGGATTTGAGTCTTCTTTCAAGATCAAATTTTTCATCTTCTAACTTTTGAAGAACGTCGTAAAGTCTTTCTTTAGGAACGTTAACTTCATGCTTGACCAAATCCTCTTTTTTGAACGCTTGAAAATAATCAACCCCTCCTTCGCTGTCCAGACTAATTTGAACAGGAGTTAGTAAACGATATATCTTTCTAACTAAACCTATACTCTTCTCAGGAATTACGAAGTCAACGAGACCGTTCTTTTTAAGAATTGCAAGATGTTTCATTACAGCCTGAGGAGTAATACTTAGCATATCTGATAACTCCGATAAGCATCTTGGCCTCTGCATCAGTAGTTTGATAAGGCGAACTCTTGTTACTGAACTCGAAATCTCAAGCATTTTTTCATATCTTTCCATGTTTATCGCAGATATATTACAAGGAAAGGTTTATAAGTTTAACCAATGGTTAATAACCCTAGGTAAGCAATGTTCGAAGGAAGGAAAAGGTTTAGAGATATTCTCGATGAACTCGACAAACTAATAGATAACATAGAGAAAGACATTGAAGATTCTTTGAAGGGTATGTATGAATCTGGTTCAAAATTCTTTTCAAAACCCATGATTTATGGATTCTCGATGAAGATAGAGCCTGATGGCAAGCCAGTTCTAAAGCTCTTTGGTGATAGAAAATTTTTGGAAGAAGGTTTCAGAGAGCCTTTTTATGATCAGTTCGTGGATGAAAACAAAGGGGAACTAAAGCTTGTCGTGGAACTTCCTGGCGTGGAGAAAGAAGATATAGATTTGAATGCTTTGGAAGATGAATTGACGTTATCAGCAGTTCATGGTGATAGGAAGTATAAGGCGAAGATAAAGTTCAAAGTATCAGTAGAGCCCGAAAGTGCAACAGCATCTTATCGTAACGGGATACTGGAAGTAACGTTTAAGATAAGGGATAAATCTAATAAAAGATATAAGAAGATAAAATTGGAGTAAGG
Organism: uncultured Nitrososphaerales archaeon; assembly: GCA_938091495.1. Taxonomy (GTDB): domain Archaea; phylum Thermoproteota; class Nitrososphaeria; order Nitrososphaerales; family JACAEJ01; genus JAVZMU01. The sequence continues at coordinate 13,514 of CALLJF010000019.1, forward strand.
AACAACATGAGCCAACAATACGTATCTGTAAAGGTCTTGGAAGCTTATACCAAGGATGTTGGCAGAGGAGTTGCGAGGATAGACTATGATACTATGGATGCTCTTGGTGCCTCTACAGGAGATATAATAGAAATCAGAGGAAAAAGAAGGACTGTTGCAAAAAGCCTTCCATTGTACCCTTCAGATGAAGGAAAAGGAATAATAAGAATAGATGGGCTTATAAGAAACAATTCTGGAGTTGCAATAGGAGACACAGTTATTCTCAAGAAGATAAGGGCTCTGCCCGCTGAGAAAGTAGTAGTAGCACCGTTAGAAGCCATACCTCCAATAGATGAGAGGTATCTGGCAGATGCCCTTGAAGGCGTGCCTATAACAAAAGGAGACAATGTGATGATACCTTACTTTGGAGGAAGGCTGACTTTTCAGGTTGTTGGAATCAATCCTACGGCTGATGCTGTTTTGGTAACTCAAAGAACCATCTTCGTCATATCAGAAAAAGGAGAGATACTTAGAGGGGTTCCACAGGTAACTTATGAAGACATTGGTGGATTAAAGGACGAAATACAGAAAGTAAGGGAGATGATAGAGCTCCCTCTTAGGCACCCTGAAGTCTTTGAAAAGCTCGGAGTTGAAGCACCTAAGGGAGTTCTGCTTTATGGTCCTCCTGGAACAGGGAAGACGCTTCTGGCAAAGGCAGTAGCTACTGAAAGTAATGCCCACTTCATAAGCATAAGCGGACCAGAGATTATGAGCAAATTCTATGGAGAATCTGAGGCAAGGCTTAGAGAGATCTTTAAAGAAGCTAAGGAGAAGGCTCCTAGCATTGTCTTCATAGATGAGATAGACTCGATAGCTCCTAAAAGAGAGGAAGTTACAGGAGAAGTTGAGAGAAGGGTGGTAAGTCAATTGCTATCCTTGATGGACGGATTGGAAGCCAGAGGAAAGGTCATAGTCATTGCAGCCACGAATAGGCCCAATGCTTTAGACCCAGCATTAAGAAGACCTGGCAGATTTGATAGAGAGATAGAGATAAAAGTTCCTGATAAGAAGGGAAGGCTCGAGATACTACAGATTCACACAAGGAACATGCCTTTGACCAACGACGTAAATCTTGAGAAGCTGGCTTCAGTAACTCATGGATTCGTTGGTGCAGATCTTGAATACTTGTGTAAAGAGGCTGCCATGAAGGCCTTAAGAAGAGTTTTACCTGAGCTGAAGCTAGAGGAAGAGAAGTTGCCGCCAGACGTTTTGAACAAGCTGCAAGTCAATGCTGATGATTTTGAAAACGCGTTGAAGGATATCACGCCATCAGCCATGAGAGAGGTCTACCTCGAGACGCCGGACGTGAAGTGGAGCGAGATAGGTGGCTTAGAAAATGTTAAGAGGGAGCTTCAGGAAGCTGTAGAGTGGCCTTTAAAGTATCCTGAGCTATATAAGCAGATGGGCTACACCATGCCGAAAGGGATTCTTCTTTACGGTCCCTCTGGCACTGGAAAGACACTCTTGGCAAAGGCTGTGGCTACTGAGAGCGAGGCTAATTTCATAAGTATAAGAGGGCCAGAGCTACTCTCAAAATGGGTAGGAGAATCAGAGAGGGGAGTTAGGGAGGTATTTAGAAGAGCAAGGCAGGCTGCCCCTTGTATAATATTCTTCGATGAAGTGGATTCTCTTGCACCTATAAGAGGCATGGGTGGAGATAGCATGGTCACAGAGAGGGTTGTTAGCCAGCTATTGACAGAATTGGATGGTATTCAAGCCCTTACAGGAGTTGTAGTTTTGGCTGCCACTAATAGAATAGACATGGTAGATCCAGCTTTGCTGAGGGCTGGCAGATTTGATAAGCTCATCTACGTACCCTTGCCTGATAAAACTGCGAGAAAGCAGATATTAGAAATACATGCAAGAGGGAAGCCTCTTACAGATGTTAATTTAGAGAGAGTAGCTGAAGTAACAGAAGGATTCAGTGGCGCAGACTTGGCTGCCATAATAAACACAGCCACTTCCTTGTCTATTCAAGAATTCATAAACAAATATCCTAACCCTGAAGATGCAAAGAAGCATGTAAATGAAGCACTGATAACATCAAAACATGTAGAAGAGGCCATAAAGAAGGTAAGAAGCTCAAGAGAAGGCAAGACCATGGAGAAAGTCACTGTTCCATACTATAGGTAGATTTTTAAGCCGTTCTCATCAAACAATCAGCTTAAAGTGCCAAGGCATGGAGAAGGACCTAGCAAAGATAATAGGAAGAGGTACCTGGATAGACAAAGTATGTGAGAAGATAGTAGAGAGAGAGGATAGACTCAAAAGAAATAAAGAAATTCTTCGTGTTGAAAGTGGGATAGGAGCATCCGGGATACCTCATATAGGAAGCCTATCAGATGCCATAAGAGCCTATGGTGTGAAGCTAGGGTTAGAGAATATTGGCTACAGATCTGAATTGATAGCCTTCTCCGATGATATGGATGGATTGAGAAAGGTTCCAGCTGGATTGCCAAAAGACCTATCAAAATTCATTGGAACTCCTGTTTCTATGATACCAGACCCCTTCAAGTGTCATAATTCATACGGTGAGCATATGAGCTCTTTGCTCAAAGACGCTCTGGATAAATGTAATATTGAATACAAATTTCAGTCTGGGACAGAAGCTTATAAAAGAGGATTATTGAATAAACAAGCAAAGATACTGCTAGAGAAGGCTGATTTGATAGGAAGAAAGATAGCAGAAATGCTGGGTCAAAAGAAGTTTGAGAGAGCGTTGCCATATTTCCCATTATGCAATAAATGTAATAGAATATACGTTGCAGAGGCCTATGAATACTTAGATGAAGGAAAGATTCGATACAAGTGCAAAGGAGCTGAGATAGCCGGCAAATGGGTCGATGGATGCAGTTATGAAGGAGAGGCATCGATAACAGATGGGCAAGGAAAGTTAAGCTGGAAGGTTGAGTTTGCGGCAAGATGGTCAGCCCTTGATATAAGGTTCGAAGCCTATGGCAAGGATATAGCAGACTCAGTAAAAGTAAATGATTGGGTCTCTGACTATGTATTGAATTTCCCTCATCCATACCATGTAAAGTATGAGATGTTTCTAGACAAATCTGGAAAGAAGATATCAAAGTCTTTGGGTAACGTTTTCACTCCTCAAACATGGTTCAGATATGGCTCACCACAATCTCTTCTTTTACTCATGTTCAAGAGGGTTGCTGGATCACGTAACATATCTATAGACGATATACCTTCTTACATGGATGAATACGATCTGCTTGAAGACATATACTTTGGCAAGGTAAAGATAGAAAATCCATCAAAGTTGATGAAGTTAAAAGGACTTTATGAATATGTTAACTTATTAAAGCCAAAAGGAAAACCGAGCACTCATGTTCCTTACAAGATGCTAGTCCAACTCGCATCTATAGCCCCCAAAAAGAAACGTTTAGAATACATCTTGAACAGGCTCTATAGCTATAAGATGATACAAGAGACCAGCCAGGATTTGATCCAAAGGATAGAATTAGCTTCTAACTGGGCAGATGACTTTAAGACTGTAGAGAAGAGAAAGTTGATCTTAAAAGACAACGAGAAAAGAGCCATAAAAGAGCTGGCTGAGATCATCGTAAAAGTCGATGATGCTGAGAAGATTCAAGAAAAGATATTTGAAGTTGCTAGAAAGAATGAATTAGATCCTCCCATTCTATTCAAATTGATCTATCAGATTCTAATAGGCTCTGATAGAGGCCCGAGGCTAGGAAGATACATAGTAGACATAGGAAGAGAAGATGTTGCTAGACTCCTATTAGAGCAATTATGATCGATTTGAGACATAAACTTATCTTTATCCTATGATCAAATTGATAAAGGGCCCGTGGCCTAGAATGGATTAGGGCGTCAGCCTGCGGAGCTGAAGGTCGTGGGTTCAAATCCCGCCGGGCCCACTATATCTCGTAAATTAGTTAAGGTCTTTAGCTCTATTGGGCCTTCTTGCTCTGGGTTAATACCTGTATTAACTTGGTTAATACAGGAGACGAGCAGAATCAACGTGAAGTGATGTATGTTCTTAGTCAGATAGGCATAGCAAGGCCTGATGTAGCGTTATCTATGCTAAAGAATATGATTAGCAAAAGAATTGATGAGAATTCTCTTTCAAAAATAATCAGAGTTATTGGAGAAACGATCAGAGGACCGTTAGCAGGAAAAGTTTTGCCTATGCTAGAAGAAATAAAGCAAAAGTATCCGCTCTTGAAGGAAGTTTTTGACAACTCGATAATAGAAATTAGAAATTCTGAAAAAACAAAACCACTAAGTCCAAATAGTAAAGAGAATCTTTTGTTGAATTCAAGTTTTGAATACGGGTTATCAGGATGGAATAGCACAGGTGGAAGTGTAGCTTATATACCCGTTAAAAATTTAGGAAGTGGACAACATTGTGTTAAAGGAATTGAAGAGAGGGAAGATAATCTGGGCAGACTCTACCAAGACGTGACTGGAGTGCTAATACCAGGTCGAAAATACAAGATCAGTGGATGGATTAAAACAGAAAAAGTTGAAGCTAAAGGCGAAAGAGGAGGGGCAGTGCTAGCATTGAATTACGTAGACCAATTTGGTTGGACTCCAAGAGACGGTTTTGTAATGGAGTTAGGTTGGAAGGAAAAGGAAAAAAGGATGGTGGGAACAAGGGATTGGACTTATTTTGAAAGTGAAGAATTCACTCTTCCTCCAATGCCAAGTGATTGCATTGCTTTGTGGTTTTTGCTGGATTTTAATGATGGAAAGGGGACAGCCTATTGGGATGATTTATCACTAACCGAAGTCAAATAAGAGTATAGATTAAAATAGTTAAACTATGGAAACCTAGATAGAGCTTTCTATGAAAGAGAAACGATAACAGTTGCCAAAGGACTGCTAGGCAAGCTTCTAGTGAGAAGAACCAATCAAGACAATATTAATATATAGGCAAGATAGTCGAAGTTGAAGCATATTGTTGCTCTGATGATCCTGCAAGCCATCCTAGATCCTCCAGCTTCTTCTTCACTATACGTTCAGCGCTTATACCTTTTGAGTAAGCAGACCTTCGACGGTTTTTCACACCGTCCTTAGCTTAAAGTTCACTTGATTATACAATGCATCACGACTATTTCTAGTCAGTTCAATCTCTTTTTCAATCAGGAAGTAATCTATATTTGATTTGGTAACTTTCTTGATTTGATTCTTCCTAGCCCACTCTAAACACTCTTCGACAAGCTTTGGTAAAAGCTCCTTCTCTTTCTCTATCCGCTCTTTTTCCTTCTTCAGGCGCTCCTGTTCAAACTTCTGTCTGACTATTGCTTCAACTTTCTCTATCTTTAATCGCAGTTTGGGTTCAAGGGACCATCTATGGATGCCTTTCTGTTCCCAAAATAATTCGGTGTTACGATAACCAATCATATTTGCTTCAGGGAATTCTTTAGACAAGAACGCCAACATTTCATCTGCAAGCTGATTCTCATCCTTACTTTGAATTTCTTTTAACACTTCTTCAGGGATTTGCTCTTCAACTCCATACCTAATCGCTATTGGTGGTTTCTTCATTTCATGCTCTTCTTTGATAGATTCTATCCACCATTCAGCCTGCTTTTCAAAAATATATGTTACACCATCTTTTATCCACGCAAGTTTAAGTGAACCTATCTCGTTAGTATGCTCATCCTCATCTTTATCTATCCCAACAATTATTGTCTTCGCACCTTCTTCTTTAGCTATTTCAATAAATGACTTCCAGTCATCACTTTCCGAGCTCCAAGTTACTTGGTTGAGAAATCCCTCATCAAGCGTTAACTTACCAGGAAAGATTCTAAGATTTTGTGACTTTATATATTCAACTACTTCTTCATAGATTTTATTCAAGTTCTCTGTTTCCGTCAATTCAATCACCTATGCTTGATACACCATTTAATTTTGTTACTTTAAACACGCGGTCAGCAAAGCTTTCAAGCTCTTTCTCATGTGATACAATAACAACTTGTGGACAAGCAAGCTCATCAAGAATATCCCTAACTTTTGATAGTTGCTCCTTGCTAAAGCCATCAGTTGGCTCATCTAGTATAAGGAGATTAGACTTTATACCTATAGAAACTTTTTGAACAAGACTGTTGAGGGCTAATCTGTAAGCTAAGGCTACACTAGTTTTTTCTCCACCACTAAGGTAAGATATGTCTTGCTCATATCCATCCTGTTCAACTATCGGAGTAAAATCTTCATCGATCCTTGCTTCCTTGCTAGAATCTTCAACTAGCAAGCTAAACCACTTCTGAAAATGCTGGTTAAACTCTTGTTGAATAGTTATCATAGCATGCCTTTCTATATTTTCTAGCGTTGCTATGAAAAAGTCTTTTAGCCAGACAAGGTATTCGTCTAATAACTCAGCCTTCTTTAACAAGTCCTGTTTCTTATCTATCTCTTGTTTTAACTCCTCTGCTGCTTTTTTGGTTTCATCAATTCTAGATCGAATTGATGAAACGCTCTTCTTAATCTCAGTAAGTGCTTCATTAGTCTTCTTTATTTCTTCGTCTAATAAGACGATTTCTTTTGAGACTTCTAAAAACTGCTCTAACTCTTTCCTCGCTTCCTCCAATCTTGCATTGATTCTTTTTATCTCTTCATTGATAGAAGCTATTTTATTTTTGCAATCCTTCATAGTCTCTTTAAAACCATCTGCTTGCTCTTCGTATGCATTGAGATTATTCTGTGCAGCATTGTACTTTTTCAGTTCATCGATCAATTCCTCTAAATTTTTAATTCTTTTCTCACACTCATTTACTGCCTTATCGGCAATCTCCTTTTCATGAATTTTGCTTTTGATTTTTTCCTCAAACTCTTTTGGATTTGCTTCTCTGTCACATGTAGGACATATTTTGCTTTGTTGTATAGAGCTGTAATCTTGTATTTTAGATTCTATTGTATTAGCAATCTTGATAAGCCTTTTATGTTCTTGCTTAAATTCTTCTAACTCTTCCTCTAATTCATTCTCTGTTTTATCAGTGGGCTTCTTTATCTTTGCTAACTCGTCTAACTTTGGTTTTAATTCATCCAGCTTCTTTTTCGCTATATCAAATTTTTTATTCAATTCTTCTATGCTCTTATCTTTCTCTTCGATCTGTTTCTCAAGTAATGGAATCTCACCTTGAACCGAGCTCAGCTTGTCCTTAACATCACTAAGTTTCTTAAGCTGCTCATTTAAACCATCAAGTTTTCCTGTCAGTAATCTTTCTTGGTCAAGCAGCGGTTTGAGTTGTTTTTCATAATCTTCGATCTCCTTAAGTTTTTTAGATAGTAGACTTCTTTTATCTCCGAGATCTGATGCTTGAGCTTTAAATTCAATAGATTTCTTATCTATTGTAGAAGCTAGGTTTAAGGCGTTATCACGCGCTATCTTGTAGTCTTCGATTCTGAAGGCTTTCCTTAAGGTCTGTAACCTAAGATCAGAGTTCATAGTAAGAATTGTCTTCATTTCTTCTTGAGGGGTAAAGACAGCATAGCGGTAAATTACACTCTGGGCTTTAGGATCAGGAGGCTCGTTGAAGTTTAAAATTTGAAGTACTTCTTCTTTAAGCTCAGTTGGAGAAAGATGACGAACTTTATCATCTACTTTAATCCAACCCTCTTTCTGCTGCACAGATTTTCCTTTTCTCACTAACGTGCGAAGAATAGTGTATTCTTTTCCATCTACATCGAATATTAAGCCTACTGATCCTTCGTTCTCGCCTGTCCTTAATAATGAAGCTCCTTTTTCAGAGCCTAAGCCAAATAGTGCGAATTCTATAGCCATAAGAATAGTGGACTTGCCAGAGCCAATATCTCCTTCAAATAACATAGTGCCTAAAGGAAACTCTATAGTTGCATCCTTGTAGCTCCTAATATTCTTCATCTTTAGTGTTTTAATGATCATTTGAGCACCTCGCTAAGCTGAAGAGTTCCTATCCCATGCTCTTGCATTCTTGCTTCATAGTCTTTCTTCGATTCATTCAGCTTTTGTTCTTGCCTTAGCGTTTTTAAAAGTTCAAGAGCAAGAAGCGCGCCTTTCTCATCTTTTAGGGATTCATTTGAGACCTTAATTGAACTAATACTCTCCTTGAATAACTTTCTCTCTATTGTAGCTATATCTTCACCCATTATCTTAACCGTAGCGTATTCCTTTGAGGTTAGACCATGGCGATTTAAGTAAATATAGATGGCACCGTTCTCAATAAGCATATTCTTTAGCTGGAAAAAGTCAATGTCAGAAGTCTTTCCGCCTGAGAGCTCGCCTTTTATTTTAAGAGCGACTATCTTGTCCTTAACATCTAGCTCGCTTAACTTCTCCTTTAGCTCCTTTTGGACTTGTAAAGCATTTTTGTAAGAAGCATCATACTCAAAGTAAATGCCTTCAAAAGGTTTCATTTCCACAAACTCGATCTTCTCAACCTTATCAGAAAAGCTTACAATATAAAATCCTCTCTTCTCACCTTTGGCTGTCTGCTCAAAATCTCTACCATATCCTGTGAACAAAGGACCAGGAAAGACTACTTTCTCATAACCTGGCAGGCTATTCTCAGACCTATCATGTATATGACCTCCAGCATAGTAATCGAAGCCTTTTGGAAGATAAGAAATCGGTATGGTCTCCATCTGGCTCAAGTATGCTGGCTTAAATTCATTCAGCCCACTATGAAAAGCAAATATCTTAAAACCATCTTCATTTTCAAGGCTTTCTCTATCTAAAATCTCATAATACTTGCTTTCTAAACCTATCTTCCTAGCAGAAATACCAACAAGCTTCGCTTTTGTCTTTGGATCGATAAAGAATTCTAGCTTTAATTTATCATTAATCACTTTTCCCTTAGCTATTTTTGTGATAATTCCTGCACTTTCTAAAACATCTATAATAGAAGTCCCAGTAGGAGTGTAATCATGACTTCCATATATCACATAGATAGGTATGCCTTTGTCTTTCACTTCCTTCATCTTTGCAACTGCTTCTTTGACAACACCTAAATCAGGAATTCCAACATGAAAGAGATCGCCACATATAAGAATAAAATCAACTCTCTCTTCTATGCATTTGTCCATCGCTTTTCTAAAAGTTTCTATCTCGAGTTTTTCAAGCGTAGGTTCACGATTGGCACCTAGATGAATATCAGCAATATGAACAAATTTGTACATATATTCAACCCTCAAACTCTATTTCTATTTTTCCTTCACTCTCAAACCTATCCTTTGTCCTCGACTCTTTAACAAACTCGTCAAAGAGTGGCACATAGATAGGAACGGCGAATCTTGTGAATATGCTACTTACTATTGCTTCTCCTTTATCAAGGCTAGCTATGGTTCTATCATCATCTGAAAGATCTTGAGCGGCACTCTCTATGATGGCGTGCCTTTCAGTTGCCATCTCATTACCAAGAATGATCTTTGTATTCATATTGGTTAATATGTTCCTAGGAATAACACTAGTTAACTGAGTGATAGCTATTAAACCCACCTTAAACTTTCTTCCTTCACGTGCAATCATACTATAGATGTTCTCTCCTGATTTTGCAAGCCTGTCACTGCTAAGTACACGAGGAGCTTCTTCAATAACTATGCTTATCGTTGGCTTTTCATCAAGTTTACCTTGAGATTTGTATTCTTGATATCTTGAAAATACTTTGTTAGCCACTATGCTACCTATGAGAAGTTCTGCTTCGTCTCCGATCTTTGACGTATCTATAACAACTACTTTTCCCTTCTCTAATGCTTTAACTATGTCGTCTGTAGTTGATTCGCCTGAAGTATCGCTAAAAACTTCGTTAGTACATCTTATCTCACCATTTTGGTAATAAACACCAAGCATGGTCTTCATTTTTCGCTGAAGGACATTAAGAGTTCTTTGATCTACACCTTTTAGACTTTCCCCTCTTACGATTTTTTCAATCCATTCATCTCTAAACTCCCTATAATACATTGAAATTGCATCACGTTGTGCATCTGTAAAATCGACTATACCATCAAAATGTTCAGGTTGAATAGACTTGAGGTTGATCACTAATGTGTTAGCTCCAACAGGCGGGTCAGACGAATAATATAGCAAATTTTCTTTAGCACTCAGATGATCTTTTAATCCCTTGCCATTTCTGCCATAGTACTCGTCATGAGGATCAAGGACAAGAATACCAAATTTCTTTTCGTTAAGCGCACTCCATAACATGACCTTTACAAGGTTACTCTTCCCTCTTCCAGTGGTTGCAGGGATTAGAATATGATGCGCTAAAGCTTCCACACCATTCAAATAAACATCAACGTTGAGAACTTTTGAGCCGCTTCTCACCTTACCAACATAAATAGGGTTAGGAGGTTTTATCAAGAAGTCCAAGTCCTTTTCAAGCACATGTCTTACTGTGCCAAAGAAGTCTGGAAGCACTTTTGGGACGTGAGGCTTGCTAGTAACTCTGAGTACAGATTTTGCTAAAGCCAAGACATAATTCCTTAATTGTGGTTCAAAGAATTCTAGCCCAGCTCCAAGACCTTCTAATTTCATGCCAGCAATCAATTCCCTTGCTACTTGAGAGATCTGACTGCCATAAAGCAGATCATAAACCTGTAAGATTAAATAGCCTTCACTATTCTCAGCAACTAAAAGATCACCTAACTCTATCTTCTCTCCACTCTTCTCTCTAATGAGAATCTTTCCTACCCCGCCAGCGATGATTTGGCCACATATCTCCATCTTTTTCACCCCCTAAGGAAGTTCAGAATTCCATGTGCATCTTTTGATTGTATATGTCTTAAGAATTTAGGCCATGAACCAAGCTTTGATATCTCAGTCATTAGCATGATTCGATAAGTTTCTACTTCTTCATGCCTGACTCTAGCATTATAGTCTGCATCTATAAGACCATAAGGATAGCCTGGAAAACTCACGTCGCTAGAATTGATAGATAGTTGACACATCACCTCATTAATATCTGAAGCAGATAAAAGTTTAACTTGTTCGGCGTTGATCTCATATCTAAAGATTCTTTGAGAATTATCGTTTAGCTTTACGATAAAGATGGCTGCTTTATGTTCAGGGCTCAAAGATTCAGCCACAGGGTAATAATACCAGATCGATTCTATCTTAAAATCATTAGCAAGCTTCCTGAGCGCTCCGAGTAATGATAATCCAGTGGTTGTATAGAGGCGGCTAGTCTTCGATAGACCTGAGTATATCGCACCTTTTTCAATTGCTACTTTGTACGCTTCTTTTGCATAGTTTGATTCGTTTGTAAATGCAGCTCTTAACGTTCCATCCATTACTAGTATATCGCCTTCATCAAGCTCATTTTCGATTATGTGCTTAGCATATTCCCATTCTGCAAACCTTCTACCTATAGAAGCTACTCTGGCTATGTCTGCTCTTGAGGTACCTATCATCAACCTTCTGTCTGTAGAGCTAAAGGATAGATCTGAAGCTCTTGGTAAGAATTTTGAGATTTCATCAGTCATAGGAAAGATTGATGTATCAAAATAGATCTGATCTTTCCTGAAGTTGGCAGATGTTGCTGAGAAGAACTCTATTTTCTCTGGGATTGTGGTCTTAGGTATTCTTCTTTTTCCTTGGAAAATATTGAAATAAATTCGGTTAAGCTGAATTGAAAAATTAGGTGCTCCTATAAGCTCACAGTTACCTCCATCGATAAATGCAAGCTTTCTTTTAGAATTAACCATATTGATGGGTTTAAAGTAATTTACGTTAAAGGGATAAGCCCGATAGCCTTGTCTACTTAAGAACGGTTCGCCTATTTCTTCTTCGCTTACTAACTTGTTTAAGTTCCAAATTAGTTTTTTAACAGCCTCACCTAGCATTTATTACACCTCATAATAGAACCATATCATCAGGTACTCTCACTCCTGCAGAGACATTCTCACCAAGGTTCTGAGTCAGTATTTGAGGTAGAGCATACCTACCTTGCTTGAACAAAGAAGACCAGTTCAGCTTAGTCAGTCTATAATACTCATCCATGATCTGTAATACATGCGGCCTTGGTACGCCATTCGTGTTAAGACAAAGATGCTTCTTTAGAGAAATCTCAACAGGTTGTGCTGTGCCTATCCTTGAGCTACATGATACTAACAAACCTTCATTCTCATTAAAAGCTATGGCTGTCCCTCCAGGTACGTTAAAGTAGCGGCCTAGCTTTAAATCAAAGATTCTTTTATTTGGAGTTTTATTCACTCTGATTATGTCTATTATGAGGCTTTTAGGGAACATGGAAATTCTTTTGAGGAGCTCGGGTATAGGTTCTTTTTTCTCATCAGGTATGCCACTCATTATCACCTTTTCCATTATGTCAGCCTCATCGTCACTTATTATCCCATCTTTTGCAAATACAAACCGATTAAAGCTGAGCTTTTTCCCATCAATTCCTGTGCATCTCTGACTGAAGATTGAAATCCTTTGTATGAGATCGACTAAGATGTCATAAAAGGCAGATGGCGAAAGTTTTTCTCCACCAACGGGCTTAGTACCTGTAGTAATGTACCTGCCATAAGAGTCTGTCATAGCGCTATAAGCTGTAGCAGAGGCTTTTAGCTTTGGCCTTCTTGAGACGTCATGATATGCATAGCATTGTGAAGCTGTGTTAGCAGCTATTGCATAAGCACTCCTATCTCCTTGAAGAATCTTTTCCACAGTCTCATAACCTATGGCTTGACAAGGAGAAGGTTCTGTCCCAAAAATTCTCTCAAAAAGTTGATCTCTAGACTTGTAGTAGATGTCTGCGGCATAAATGCTAGGAAGAATTATTATTGCAAGTACTTTTTCTTTTTTGGTCATGAGTTTTGATCGAATCTCTACAATTGCTGAAGTATAGTCTGCAACCTTATCTCCTCCTGTGTCGATAAAACCATTATTACCAATTTCTGTTATTGACTCTAACTCTCCAAGGTTAAGCCGTCTATACGCTTTTTCAATGAATTTTATTGCTTGCTTAGTCCCATCAGTATTGCCAAAATGAATGACGATATACTTTCCATTTATCTTCCCTGCATGCGGGCCATGTTGTTTTAAAAGATCGTGTATCTTATCAACTGGAGCTTGAGCATTAGCTCCTGCAACTACAAAAATCTGATTAGATGATGGATAAGAATACTCTTGATAGCCAAGACTTTCTGCAATAATAGGGCCTTCGAAAGATATTGTTTGATTCAAGAAGCATAATGAACTTAAAAACGTTTTAAAAAACTCAGTAACATATCTAATTCTCTCATCTGGATCTTTCTTCAAAGTTTCTGGCAACTTACTCCTTTCTCTAAACTCACTAAAAATGCAAGATTCAGGGTAAGGTAGCGTTCTTCCAAAAGATGGAATATTAACATCGAGCATTTCATCTTTTGGGGTTATAAAGTCGATTCCATGTTTAACTTTCCAATATTCTTTTGTCTTTAACATTCTCGTTCTTATTGGAAATTCCATCTCATCTGCAGTTTTTCCTGCCCTGCCAATTAGTATCCCCCTAAGCCAATTTGGCAATACTCTTACTTTAATCTCTGAATCCTCACCCATTGTATCAGCCTCGTCTATCTCTTTTTCATTTAATTGAAGCATAACTCTTGTTTTAGCATCGATCCATACGCATGGGTAACCATTCTCCAACGATGCTTGAATTCTGTAAGAACGCTTGTAAGGATTCTCTTTGTTAAGAATATCCGTCTTTAAGATGTAACGATCTCCTATTTTAAGGAAGTTTTTCTTCAATACTTCTATCCTTACTTTATTTTGCCAAGCTGATTCTATGACTTCTTTGCTGTATGACTCATTCTCTACTATTTGTGGACTCAGATTAGAATACCCAGAGAGTGTTTTCGATAACACTTCACGATTAACGTTTAATACAACAACATCAAAATTATCAAAAACTTCCATGGGTGCAACTGTAGCATCAAATCCACGCCTGCATAATGATCCAACGATGGATTGTAGGAATGCCCTTCTATCAGTCTGTTTCTCAATATCTAACCCTTGGAATCTAACATAGCAACCATGCACCTCATCTGGCACTTTGGTTTTTGATTTAAAGAGGTTGAGATATTTCATATACTTACACCAGCCTGCATTGGAACGAAACTTCAGTCATCAAGGGAGCTACTACCCTATCTACCAACTCACGTAACACTATAACTATCTGTTCTGCAGTCAATGAAGTGTGATAGATTGTGATAATACCTTTCATGTGAAATCCTACTACAGCCTCTTCAGGTATGTCTGTTAATCTTACCTTAACTTTTTCAAGTGGCTGGTCTCCATAATCCTCCCATATTTGCGAGTGTGTAACGCCACGCCCAACAAGGGATATTTTATCAATAGTCTCTAATCCCTTTCTTGAGGGAGTATGGTCCACTTGAAAGACGTCAGGATTTTTTTGAATAACCGATCTTAACATGTCTTCTTTGAGTGGTATAGGCTCAAGTATTATTTCAGGGATAAAGTTATTCTCAAGAAATTTTTTCACGCGCTGCTGTATCTCTTTGGTTGCGTTTCCAGTAGCAAGGAAACTTTTGCCAAGAAAGACTATCGGAACCTCGCCTAGTGCCTTAGCCTTTCCTATTCCTTCAAGAGTTGGATATTCAAAATCGTATTCAAAGCCAAAAACAAAATACACGTTATCTTTAATTATTCTCACTGATTCAGGCAACGTACCTTCTCTATAGTCTTTATTGCTATTCATTACAGATAGCTCTCTGGCTTTAGATGCAATTTCTTCAGGAATTATCTGTTGCTTTGGAGTTTTTATTATCAAAAAACTAGGCAAGATATTCACTCTCCTGAGAGATTCTTAACTCAACAAAAGGAAGCAATTCTTCCTTGATCCTGTAAAAAGAGAATTTGCCAAACCTTTCATTATGTAAGATTCGCTCTGATACGAACTTGTTCAAATGATAAGATACCGTAGCTTTGTCCCTATTTAGAACCTCAACTAATTGTGAAGGTCTAATACCTCTTGGGTCAGGATTCAAAATAATGTTTCTAAGAATCATAAGCTGTAATTCATCTAAAGATTTCAGCTTTTCAAACATATTGTGCAAACTCATTGTTTGGGCTGCCATCTCAACCGATTCGATATCTAAACTAGTTTTCTGCTTGAGAAAAGCCTCATGCAAAGTTCTTAAAAATAGTGAGATTATGCTACCAGGAATTCCAAGCGTGAATTCATAAATCTTCTCTGCTAATTTAACGTCTAATTTTACTTTTCCACCTGAAGCATAGTCAGTGATTCTACTCAAAAAAAGTTCAGTATCATCCTTGCTCAATGGCTTTAGATAGTTTTCTCTACTTGTAGCGATGATAGTTTCGATTTTCCCTTTGAAAAAATTCCAGTGAAGGGGTTCCCAAGCAGTGATTAAAATGCCGTTGCTAAATACTTTCAAGAACTCTTTTATCGAGTATTCTATGTTTCTATCTTCCTCACATGAATCGATAATTAAAACATCAGGTTTTTCACTCTTAAGGCTCTCGAGATGTTTAAGGAATACTTGCTCATCTTCATCTTGTTCTGAGAATGTTGAGGCATCAAAATAAATAGATTTTAACCTTATTTCTGGTCTTTCACAAAAAGACTTTAGAATTCTTAGTAAGTGCGTTTTGCCAGAACCTTTTCGGTTAATCTTGTTTTGAAGCTTGAATTTTATAACTAATTTTTGAAGGTGTATAATAAGAACAGAGTAGTTATTAATTTCTTGTAATTTTTAAAAAACCTGCGCAGGTTGACAATCTTTTTATTATCCATCAGTTTTAAAACAGCTTTCGTATCTTGAATGGAACTATAAATCCCGATAATTAGACTATTCCGTATTTTTTGCCCGTTGTAAATGTAATCTACTGCTTGAAGTAACTATCTATTTTACTTTGATATCTTGGATCTGTCTCAACATAATCCTTAACTAGCCTCATGAATCTTTCTGGTATAACACAACCTTAGAAATAAATTCAAACAGATGAAGGTGTATTTCTCATCTACCCTCGATACCATTCTCTTGGCTTAAACCAAGAAACGCGTTTGGAACTTTGAACAAACTAGCTAATCATTCCTTACAGCAACTGGCTTCTTATATTCCTCTACTGCTTTTTCCATTGCCTTTCTCGCAAGAGCCATGTCCAGTTTAATCAGCTGCTTCACTACTTCGTTCTCTCTATCCAACTGGTACATGGTAGCACGTCCAACTTTTCTTATAACTTTCACAGCACCTGACTTCTCAAGCTCACGCCAGTATTTGAAGAATGTTGCTCGACCCATTTCAAGGTTCTTCACTATTTCATTCTTCGAGTAGTCCGACAGCGGGTTGTCCAAGAAAAAGTCTATGATTCTCAGAATCGGGCTTGCACCAAGATACTTTAGCAATAGGGTCTCGTCTGGTTTGTATGCCATCAACAAATTATTAAAATTGAAAGTATTTAAATATAAACTCCCAAAGTACCATAAGTGAACTCATGCTTTCAGATGAACAGATCAAGGCAACTATACTCTTCAAGCTCCATAAGAGAGGCAACTGGGGAGGTAGTCACACAGCATTTGATAATCTGAAGAAAGGATGGAAAGATGAAGACTTGAGTAAGCATGGAGTAAAACGAGTGGAAAAGCTGGCAAAGGAATTGATTCGCCGAGGATTGATCATCCCAAAGCCCACGCATTACGGTTTGCAAGTGTCTCTGAATCCAAAGGAGAATGAAGTGATAGTTGCTTTCATGAAAAGATTTTTCCCTGAGGTTTAGAGTAGAACCTTTTTAATCATGGAACTGGTCTATACGGAGCTGGGGCTGAACAGCGGTTCAATAAAGGCACGGGTCTACCAAAGAATTGGCCACGATTGATATTCTTGGCCTCCTGGCTATCCTGACTATGGAAGTGGTATGATCTCTGGATAAAAAATTGAGATAAGAAGTTTATAACCATCGCAAGAATGTTTTTATTTTCTTCACTAACTTCTTCCTTAACCCATCCAGGCGGGTCGCACAGGTACTGGCTGTAGATGTAGCCCTCGTATCCTCTCGGCATTACTTGTCCTTTCACGAGGTAGTTCTGCCGCAGTCAGAATTACATTTAAAAATCTTGCGACGTATTAATTGATTGAGATGTTGCCAAAAAGTGCGTTCAGCTCCTTGTTGAGCGTGCTGCTCGGGGAAAAATCTATAAAAAGCGAAGATTTGAATAACGTGACTTTGGAGCAAGCAGAAGAAATTATTTTCCCAACCTTGGTAGGCAATTATGAAGGACTGAAATTTTTTGAGGAAGAAGGTCTGGGAAAAAGATTGCGTTCTCTGAAGAAATACATACTAAGCCAGCCTACGTTAATCTACTATGTCATGCGCTCTCTTCCTATGGCAGCTTTATACACAGCAGCCGGGCTTTTGTACTCAGCAGGCGGGCTTTTGGCTAACAGTCAAGGCAGGGCTTACTTAAAAGATTCAGTCAAAGGCCTGTTCTCTAAACCAAAGGAGATATTCTCGAAGATAGACAAGGAATCCGAGAAGGAGTTCAAAGAATGGATGGAGGGACAGGGATATTCTATAAAAGAAAGGGAGGACGGCTGGGTGTTCTACGCGGATGAGATAAAAGACGGGGACCCGAGAAAGAAAGAGAAGATCGGATTATTTAGAAAGGCGTACCCAGTGCTAGAACTGAAAGAGAGTCCGTTGAGTGAAGAGAAGATCGGGGAAAAGCGTTTGACCGTGGTGACTGATTATGAAGAGGAAGCTAGAAGATACGTTGAAGAACTGGAGATGAACGCACCTGTAGAGTGGTTGCCGATTTTGGTTGATGTTGGAGTGGCGTTGGAGAAAAAACACTTCATCTCAAGAGAAGAATATTCAGACAGGCTGAGCAAATGGGAAAAACAGGAGACAGAAAAGCTTTACGAATCTTTTGAAGCATCGGATTACAAGAAAACAGTCGAGAGTGTGGAGAAGATCGGGGAGAGAGCTAGCTATAGCAGCCAAAGGCGTGTGGCTGAGGGCTTGGTCGAAAGGTTGAAGCAGGAGAACAGAAAAAAAGATGCTAAAAAAATTGAAAAGTATTTTAAGGATGCGGGGATAATTCCACCGCCTGGCTATCGTCTGCCGATAGCGGTTGGCGCTGGCCTTGGGGCATGGTTCACGCTTGATTTAACGAACACAGCAATACTAGGCGTTATACCCGGTCCGATAAACCTTTTGGAAGCCATAGGATATTCTGTCAACACTGGCTTGGACTGGAAGCATTCCGTGGATTTAGCCTTGCACACAGACACTCTCTATGTTCTGGGACAGATGATACACGGGGAAGAGACCGAGATGTCTAAGGCTATTAGCATCTGTCAGCAGCTGGAGGCCAGCAAAGACGAGAAAGCTTATGATCTGGTAAAGTTCTTTTTAAGCGACGGGAGAATTTTACCGGAGGAGGTTAAGGCTGCGAATTATTTTCTGCAGGCAAAACAAGTGATACCAGACGGGCCGAGGGCTTACTACACTCAAGAAGAACTGGGGAGTATAGGGTATAATTTATACGCATCACTCTCGGCAGACGGAAGAATCGGCCCTGATGAAGAACAAGTATTGCAAGCCTTGAACACGGTAGAATGGAAGAACAGATGGTGGATTGTCAGGGACATTTATAATTCTGGGATGGTCGAGAGCACTGCTCTTAACCAGGACTGGGATAAAGACGGGATTAGTAACATTGCAGAAATAATGAACGGAACAAACCCTTTGAATAAGCTTGAGGTTGATCCGAGCAATCTGAGCGATAGATATGCTGTTATTACAGCAGTTACAGGTTATGCCCATATTAGTGTTGAAGTTAAAAGCGTGAAAGGAATTATGGAGTTTTTATATAGGAACGGCTATAATGATGACAATGTATTCTTAGTTCACAACCCAGGTGGCGCAGCTAACTATGAAATCATGAAAACCTTTCCTATAAAGGTTGATTACAAAGGACCTTCTGATAGCCGTGCTACCGCAGAGGCTTTCTTGAATTACATAAAAAATTTGCCTTCTGACGTAAATGATCAAGTTTTTGTTTATGCAAGTGCGCATGGGAATGTAAATTACATCCATATGGGAGGAAACGTACACTTTTCAGAATTTGGTGATGCATTAAAACAGATGGACTGTGGGGAAGCTGTAGTTGTTATCAATTGCTCTAACGCTGGTGGTTATGTAGAAAATTTATATAATTACTTGGAAAAAAATCCAAATATGCTAATTATCGGGACTCAGTCTAAAACAGAAAGTTTAGACTTCACACTAGAAGTTACAAAATTTGTTGGGTACTTGGACTCTGGTTTAAGCATCGAAGAAGCGTTCAATATATTTGCTTATGAGCTAGGAAAAAAAGGTTATCACCCCGTTATGTACTCTGGAAGAGAAGAGCCGTTTACCAATTTCTTAGTCTATAAGAAATCACAAGAATAGTAATAATTTTGTCTAAGGGTTATCTTTTTATTTGAATAAAAAAATATTAATTATGAGAAAGAGCTTGATACTGGTTTTAATTTTATTATTTTCATTTAGTATTTTAATGATAATCTTCTTGCCAAGATGGTACGAAGAATACAAGTTAAGAAAAGCTGGAGAAATGTTTGAAGCCGTAATTTCCAAATGTCCGTTCCCAGAAAAACGAGGAATAAATATCTGCTGCTATAACAACGGTAAATTAAGTTTATGTAATGAAAAGGAAACTTTCGAGTGTGGGGAGGAAATAGAAATAAGGATAAGATTGGATGAGATAGATATACCTTCTTACGTATGCGTAAATCAGACATTTTACTTTCCACCTCCAGTCGAGCCAACAGATTGGACAGTTCTTTATCCTGATGCTATATTCCATTGCTCGGTAGATCTTGAACCAAACTCTGATGTTTTGCTGCCAGTTAACGGCCTGCCAGTTGACCTTTACTGGAATGGCATGTTCTATAACACTACTGGTCCACGAAAAATTGTGGAAGTTCGCACTTTTCCAGTGAAAAACTATACAACACTCACAGACCTGTTAGAAGATTTGGAAAGTTCAAAAATAGTTTTGGAGATGGAGAAGCCGATAGTATGCTAAAGACTTTTCAGAAGCTTAGTTTAATCGCTTTAATGGTTTTTCTAGTTTTGTTTTTATTAAATCCAGTGAATGTAAAGGCGGATTATACTCGAGTCTGTGCAATAGAGCACATTGAAACATCAAATTTCATCTCCATAATTTCACCCCATTGCTATTAAAGGAGAAGGAATTCGATCTGAGTTGAGTAGCCCCGAGTGCAAGCTAGAACTCAGTCAAAACTCCTTCTCTAAAGCAATTTTCTAAATCCTTTCACAATATTGTACTTTCAAACATAAATAATTATCATTATGTGATTAAGTGGAATCTATATGCGCAGGGGGTAAGTTAGAACTCGACTTGAACTCTTCCTTCTCTTTGAATTTTTTAAATAATATTGTACTCGAGATGATAAATAGATATCATCTGCATGAGAGCAACATAAACTATTTATGTAAGAAAGTAAGAATTTTATACATGAGGGTAATGGCTGAACCTGATATTACCATAGTTAGCGATAAAGGTCAGATAGTGATACCTGCCTATCTTAGGAATAAGCTTGGAATCAAGCCAAGGACTAAGTTATTAGTGTATAATGTAGAAGACACTATAATCCTGAAGAAGCTTAAAGTGCCTGACCTTGAAAAAGAGATGAAAGAGTTGTATAAAGAAATAGACAAGAAGATAGCAAAGTATGGAGAGTTAAGCGAGGAAGATATTCAAAAAGAGATAGAAAGGTATAGAGCAGAGAAGAGGAAGAAAGCCTAAGGCGCTAAGGATGATAAAGGTTGTGTTTGATACTAATGTTTTAGTGTCAAGTCTAATCAGAAGTGGAAAGCCAAGGTTACTATGAAATAAAGTCATTAAAGGAGAAGTTGAGCTCATAATCTCTATAGAAATACTTTCAGAATTTAATAATGTAGTGAGTAGACCAAAGTTAAGAAGGTATTTGAGTTTAAAGCGCTTGAGAAGGTTCAATCTAGTCTTAATTAGAAGAGCAGAGATCATAGAAGTGAGAACACATTTACCACAAATAACAGAGGATCCTGATGATAATATAATAATCGAGACTGCATTAGATGGTGAAGCAGACTATATAGTGTCAGGAGATAAGCACTTACTCATGCTGAAAGAATTCAAAGGGATAAAGATAGTTAATGTAGAAGAAATGTTGAAGATTTTAGAACAGCAATCTTAAGGATCATCTTTTCGAGATCTTAACTCCATGAAACTCATGAATCTTTATCAAACCCCTTCTTTCAAGGCTCTTGAGTATATGCTTCGAGATTTCTTTATCGAAGTGAAATATTGCACCTAATCTATAATAAACGAGAGGAAAAGGAATAATTCTTGATTTACTTATCTTTCTTAACTCTTTCAATACCATCGTATCAAGATTAATTGCATTATTCATCAGCATCACATGCTTTAAGATATAGTTCTCTTAGTATGATATACCATTCAGGGAGCTTTGATTTCATATCTTCAGAGTTTTCTTTGCCCATAAGAGTATCGTTGATATCTTAACTAATGAACGTCTGGCTCTTTCTCTTAGAAATATTGCGTGTGGAATAAAGGCTATAGAATTAGAGTTTCATTTTAGAAAAGTCTATCTCAACTCTTACTTGCCATCTTTCCTTTCTCTGTTACCATCCACTGATTCTGCCTTCCAACACAGCAACTCTAAATGTTTGTGTTTCACTTTGCTTACCTTTTCATCAGGGCAAAGTGTTTGAGACTTTCTATGCTGATGAAAGTTGCTATTATGCCTCCTGCTACCCATACTATGTCTTCTAATGTAGGGTAGAGTATATGCAAGGCCTCTCTTACCCCTGGTATATGTATTAGTGTAATGATAAGAAGGCTTTCCCAAAATATGGCTAGCAAAAGCCATTTGTGAGGTTTCACCTTGTTTATTGTATAGACTAATGAGCGACAGTTTATCGCGACAGCAAGTTCGACGAAGATGAACATAAGGAATAGCCTTGTTCTGGCAGCATCCATTCCATAAGGTAAACCACTCATGAAAGCAAGTGTAAGAATCGGAGTTTCGACGAGCAAAGCCCTTGCAAGGAATAAAACTAGGTCCCTTGTGAAGACAGGCTCGTCCTTTGGTCTTGGAGGTCTTTTCATTAGGTCGGGATCAGCTGGGCTGAAGCCTAAGGCCAAAGCGGGAAGGCCATCTGTTGCCAGGTTTATGTAAAGAATCTGTGCAGGAAGAAGCGGCAGTGCAGCCTCTCCATACAATCCCATAAGGCGCAATATGAACAAAGCCCCTATGCTCATCACAGCAATCTCCACAAGGTTGGCTTGGAGAAGGTATGCCAAGTACTTCTTTATGTTATCATATATCCATCTTCCAAGCTCTATGGCTTTCACTATTGTAGCGAAGTTATCGTCTGCCAAGACTAAGTCAGAGGCTTCCTTCGTGACATCTGTTCCTGTGACGCCCATGGCAATGCCTATGTCTGAGCGCTTTAAGGCTGGAGCATCGTTTACACCATCCCCTGTCATAGCCACTACACGACCTTTCTTCTTCCATGCTTCCACTATTCTCAGCTTATGGAAGGGGGAGACTCGAGCATAGACAGTCACCTTCTCAACAATCTTCTCGAATTCTTCTTCTCTCAGTCGCTCGAGCTCCTCACCTGTCAAAACAAGGTCGCCATCTTTGTATATACCCATCTCTCTGGCTATGGCTACGGCTGTGAGCTTATGATCTCCCGTAATCATTATGGACGTCATACCGACTTGCTTGGCCACTTCAACTGCCTCCACAGCCTCCTTCCTTGGAGGGTCGATCATACCCACCAGTCCTAGAAATGTAAAATCTATTTCTAGACGCTCACTGTCTAATAAATCTAGACCTTCAGGCAACTTTCTTTCAGCTACTCCTAAGGTCCTTAGGGCATTTCCAGCCATCTCCTCGTTAATCGTCAAAATGAATTTTCTATCTTCCTCACTCATCTCTCTTATTTGCCCGTTCTCAAAGAGATAGTTACAACGCTGCAAGACTATTTCTGGGGCTCCTTTCATATAGGCAACGTAAACACCATCTTGAGAAGAATGGACTGTTGTCATAAATTTTCGCTCAGAGCTGAAGGGCACCTCCGCCACTCTAGGATGAAGCCCTCTAACTTCATCTTGCTTCAGGCTCATCTTCTCAGCCAGTACAATCAAGGCACCCTCAGTAGGATCGCCCTTTACCGTCCATTTGTTATCATCTACCTCTAGCCTTGCATCATTACAGAGAAGAACAGCCTTAGCAAGCCTTGTTAAAGCGTTCTTCAAGCTAAGATCGATGGGCTTCCCATCATGAAGTATCTCGCCTTTTGGATCGTAGCCAGAGCCAGTAACCTCCAATTTTTTACTATTAACATACACTTGCCTTACAGTCATCTCTCCCCTCGTTAGCGTACCCGTTTTGTCTGAGCATATTATCTGAGTAGAGCCTAAGGTCTCAACGACAGGCATCCTTCTTACCAAAGCGTTCCTCTTCGCCATAATGCGCATACTTATTGCTAAGCTTCCAGTCACAATGGCTGGTAGTGCTTCAGGAACAGCAGCAACAGCTAACGCAACACCAAACAAAAAGACTTCAATGAAGAAGCCAAGACTGATAAACCCAAACATCAGATACTCTTCTGCTACTTCTACCACAGTTATTATCGCAATTATCACTAATGCTATCAATCCAAGCTTTCTACCTATCTCACTCATTCGTTTTTCAAGGGGCGATCTCTCCTCTGTTACTGCTGTGACTTCCTTGGCGATCTTTCCAAACTCAGTTCTCATCCCTGATGCAATAACGATTCCCTTCCCCTTACCATAAGTAATCGTAGTTCCAGAAAATACCATATTGGTTCTGTCCATTACTGGAGCTTCCTCTGGTAAAACCTTCAACATTTTCGTAACAGGGGCTGATTCACCCGTTAAGGGCGCTTCATCTACTTGAAGGTTCACTGCCTCAATCAATCTTATGTCGGCAGGTACTTTGTCTCCATCTTTTAGAACAACTATGTCACCAGGAACTAATTCTTTTACAAGTATCTCCTTTTCATTACCATCTCGTATTACTGTGCATGTGGGGCTCAGCATCTTCTTCAGTGATTCGAGAGTTCTTTCGGCCCTGTATTCTTGTATAAAGCCTAAGATGACGACGAATAATACTATAACGAATATGACTACTGCATCAATTATTTCTCCCAAAAGCGCTGAGATGGCGGTAGCGATCAATAGAATGCCTAAAAGTATGTTCGCGAATTGTTTGAGGAAAATCTTCACCGGCGAGATTCTTTTCTCTGCCAAGAGCTCATTTGGACCATATATGGCAAATCTAGACTTAGCTTCAACATCAGATAATCCTTT
The DNA here is from genome assembly GCA_938091495.1 of uncultured Nitrososphaerales archaeon. Lineage (GTDB taxonomy): Archaea > Thermoproteota > Nitrososphaeria > Nitrososphaerales > JACAEJ01 > JAVZMU01. The sequence goes on from CALLJF010000019.1 coordinate 37,915, forward strand.
CTCCTTACTCGTGCGCAGCGTCTGCAGTAGATCATCAATCTCCATTGCATGCCAATTCTTCTCGGGAATTATTTCTTGAACTTGCTCAAGTCTTGACATCCTTTAGCAACTCCATATAATCCAATATGCAGATTGGTTATAGTAAAAAACTTACGGTAGAACAATAAAGAAGGGTTAGTCTCCCTGAGGGAGAGTTTCAGTGCTCTTTATGCCTTTTATTGATGATATCTTCTTCGCTAAGTCATTGAGCCTTAGGAAGTCTTCAGCCTCTAAGAAGACCACTATATCAAAGCGCCCAAAGACCATGTATGCATCCTTTACCTCTTTCATCCCTTTTACCTCCTTCAATATGCTAGGAGAAGTTGCGGCTGTAGCCTTTATGAGAATTAAACCATTTATCATAACATCAAGCCTCCAAACCTATGAGGGTTTCAGTAGCAGATACGCCATCTATGCTACCTATTTTTAATGCCAAAGCGCTAAGCTCCTTCAAGTTTGCAACTTCTACATTTGCCACTACATCTGTTCTTCCTAGGACTGAAAAGGCAACTTTTATGCCTTTGATTTCTTTCACTTTTTTGGTTACTTGATCATATTTGGCTGGTTGTGTCTTAATAAGTAAGCAAGCCTTCATAAATTAGCAATAAATGAAGTCTTTAATATGGATTTTGGAATTGAAGCTAAATGTTATAACATTCAAGTAGATTGAGTTTCCTTTTTTATCATCTCTTCTATCTCATAAGGGCTAGTTATGACAGTTATTCCTCTCATAGCTTTGAGTTTTCTAAAGTTTATCATATCTACATCCCTCATCGACAAATCAAGCTTCTCTCCTGTAGGTAGAACTGTCGTTCTTTTGCCAGTTTCTGTCTCTTGATCCACAGGGAGTATGTATATAGGTAAATTGCCCTTATGAGCCTGCGCAACTGCGTTGGTTACCAGTGTGTCTGCTATCCCATTAACTATTTTTGCTACAGTATTACCAGTTGCTGGAGCCACTAAAAGAAGTTTGAACTTTCCAGTTTGAAGTGGACCAGCTATAAAAGGGACATTTGCACTTTCTTCTATCATGATCCTTGGTGATATCTTTTCCAATTCATTCCATAGTTTATACCATTTTACGACCATAACAGCTGATTTAGACAAGAACGCTTGTACCTTTACATCCCCTCTCTCAATTATCTTCTTCATGACTTGAAAAATTTCAGGTAAATAGTCCCCGGCGCCTGTTATCCCCCAAGCAATCTTTATGGGCAAACTTTTTTCGCTCAAGCCGAGTTCAAATCTTCTATTCTCTAAAAGCACAAATATATTTTTAATGTCATCACATAAAAGAGGCTGAAAAATGGATCGTTTATTAATCTATAAATTCTTAACCAAGGCATTTAGAATAGCCTAGGCGATCATTATGAGAAGCTCAGAATTAAGGATTTTGGGCATTTCAGGAAGCCCAAGGAAGGCTGCCACTGATTTTGTTGTAAGAAAGGCTTTGGAATACGCTAAAAATAAATATAAGATTAAGACAGATTATTTTCATTTTTATGGTAAGAAGATAAACTTTTGTTTACATTGTGACTATTGCATCAGAACGAAAAAAGGTTGCATACAGAAAGATGACATGGTAGAAGTTTACGCTGAGCTTGAAGAGGCAGATGCCATGCTTTTTGGAACGCCAGTATACAATGGCACTCTTAGTGGACAGCTCAAGACTTTATTCGATAGGTGCAGAGCTTTGGTGGCAAAGAATCCAAAAGCCCTAAAGAATAAGGTTGGTGCAGGGATCGCTGTAGGAGGAGATAGATTAGGAGGTCAAGAGCTTGCTTTGTTAACAATTCACTCTTTCTTACTCATCAACAAAATGATTCCAGTTAGTGGAGGAGCCTTGGGAGCAAACTTGGGTGGAACAGTATGGTCAAAGGATTTAGGTGCAAAAGGAGTGGAAGAAGACGTTGAAGGTTTCAAGAGCGTCTACAAAACGGTTGATAGGTTGGTTGAATTGGCTATACTGTTAAGGAAAACTCGTTGAATGAAAAGGTTTATAGTAAGATGGGAGAGTGCCAGAATGATGTCTCTACAACTGAAAAACATACAGAAGATGAGGAAGGCTCTTGGTCTGACTCAAAGTGATCTAGCAAGGCTATCTGGAGTTAGCCAATCATTGATAGCAAAGATAGAAGCAGGAAGAATAGACCCTTCCTTCTCCAAGACCATGGCTATCTTTGAAACTTTGCAAAAGTTACAGCTAAAGAATTCTAAAAAGGTAAAGAGCGTGATGACGAAAGAAGTCATATCTGTAGATGCTGAGTCTAGTGTAAGGGAAGTAGTGAAGTTGATGCATAAGCATGCAATATCTCAAATGCCAGTTTTAAGTAAGGATGAAGTTATAGGAAGCGTGTCTGAAAAGGCGCTCATAAAGAAGTTAGCAGAAGAAAGCCCAAAATTGCTCTTCATGAAAAAAGTGAAGGAAGTCATGGAACCCTCTTTCCCTACTGTAAATGAAGATACTCCCATAGATCTTCTAATTCCTATCTTGAATTTTTATCCAGCGATTTTGGTGATGAAAGGCAAGATTATAGCAGGGATTGTGACGAGAGCAGACTTACTTAAGCCAGAATAAGATTTAAAAAAGGACCCTTCAGATTTAGGAGGGTAAGGGTAAATTTGAAAAAGAATCAAATAACAGGAGCCATAATCCTTATCGCCAGCATATTAAGCATCATCATCTATGGTTGGCTCCTCTTCTTTACTGCGTCAACACCGAAGCCTGTGGAGCCAAAGGCTTCAACAGAACTCGAGCAGTTTAAAGAAAAGGGGCAAGAAAGAGTCCTAGATTCTTTGACAGGTTCTAGCCTCTGAAAAATTATTATAAAGAAAGATGAAAAATTGATTAAAAAGCTCATCCTGGTCACAGGCATGCCAGGTTCTGGAAAGTCCGTAGTTAGAGAAGTAGCAGAAGAGTTGGGCATACCAGTTCTTATCATGGGCGATGTAATAAGAGATGAAGTGAAAAGAAGAGGTCTAAAAGAGGAGGCAAAGAGTTACGAATTCGTAATGAGGGACATTAGATCGAAACTGGGCGATCAGATAGTGGCCAAGATGATAGCGAAAAAATTGGAACTAATTAAAACAGATATAGTGTTCATAGATGGAGTTAGAAGCCTCGAAGAAGTCAGATACTTTAAGACGATAGCCAAGCATGTTCACATTCTCGCTTTACTGTCTCCTTTTCAAACTAGATTAAGACGTTTATCATCGAGAAATAGATCGGGAGACCCAAAGAATGAGGAAGAGCTTGAAGAAAGAGACAGGGCGGAGTTAAAGTTAGGATTAGGGGATGTTATAGCTAAAGCAGATTATTACTTTGTGAACGATGATAGACCAAAGGATGTCTTTAAAGAAGACGTGAAAAAGGCCATAATTGGTTTAGTGGGGGTCAATCAGATAGGTTGAAGGGCTTCCCTTCGCTAAGTATCTCCTTTGGAATTCTTTCTTTGTTCTTAATCAAGAAATTCTTATCTTGTTTCTTATTTCTTAGTTGATCAGGCAACATATGAGGAATCTCATTTATAATAGGGTACCAACGACTACAATTTTGGCACATTAGGATTCCTTCAACTATTCTAATTTGAAGACAACTTTTACAATCCAAATTTATTCCTTCATTCTTCAGATCTGCCACCTTCTTTTTATTATAGCCACAATAGTCATCACAAGGATTCACCACAACTATCGGTGACCCAGTATTTGTTTCGTCATATACTATAAGTTGAAGCGGGAAGGTCTTACATATGGGGCATGCCAATATGTCCATTAGTTTATATTTCAACTCTGTCCACGCATATATTAACGGAAAATGATTAAATTAACATATTGTTTAATACCTTTGGCTTGAAGGACTGGCTAGAATTTCTCATAAAGACTTCTAGAGAGGTTTGTAGTGCCATTAGACCCATTATAGGGTCTGCTTCTGCTTCCGAAGTTGTTGGAAAAGGGGCTGGAGGGGACTGGACTTTAAAAATAGACAAATTGGCTGAAGATTTCATAATAAATTCTCTCAAGAAGAAGAATATATCGTGCGTGGTAGTTAGCGAGGAGCTTGGCATTATGGAGATTGGGAGCAAGCCAGATGTTTACATTGTAATTGACAGCATAGATGGCACTACGAATGCGATTAGGGGGGTACCGTTTTTCTGCACTTCAATAGCAATGTCAAGAGGTAATTTTATCAAAGATATTGATGTAGGAGTTGTGTTGAACCTTTCTGATGGTACCATTTTTTATGCTAAAAGAGGCAAGGGAGCATGCATGAACGATAGAAAGATAAAGACTTCTGATAGAGCATCACTTGAAGATGCAGTCATAGGAATAGACTTTAGCAAGGCTGATGAGAAGGTCATCGCTAAATTGATGCCCCTTTTCAGGAAGGTTAGGCATATAAGGCACTTCGGCGCCAACGCTCTGGAAATCTGTTATGTAGCATCAGGGTCCATAGACGCTTTTGTAGATGTTAGAAGCATGTTGAGAGTTACAGATATTGCGGCATCTTACATAATATTGAAGGAATCTGGTGGATTAATCCTTACGCCTGATGGTAAAGAACTTGATTATATTCTAGAACCAACTCAAAGAGTATCCTTCATAGCGGCATCGAACCCAATAATATATGATAACATTTTGAAGATTATAGAACTAGGAAAATGAAAACCTTCTTGAAAACATATTTACTTTAAGATTTGCCTTCTGATTAAATCAAGTATCTTCTCAGCACAAGCATCTGGATTCAGCTTTTCTGTATCAATTCTTAGCTCAGGGTTTAAGGGCTCTTCGTAAGGAACGCCTATGCCTGGCACTGTAGATTTTCCTTCAAGAGCCTTTTTGTAAATATCTTTAGGAGCTTGAAAAGTTTCTATGCGCCTACTTTCTCTTTTTATACAGGTTTCTAAAGGGCAATAAAAATAGACTTCCATGAAATTATTTATCTCCTCTCTTGCTTTTTCTCTATACCTTCTTCTATTCCCTGTTGCATCTATTATAACATTTACACCATTCTTTGTCAATATCCTTGCAACGTAGACGATTGTCCCATAAACTACCTCTCTTTCCTCCTCTGTATACTTTGGCACTGGTGTTACCACTTTTCTTAGTTCGTCCGAGGATACTATCTGCGCTTTTATGCCATTATTCATTAATTTATCAATTAGCACTTTTGCTACTGTCGACTTTCCCGATCCTGGAAGTCCTGTCAACCATACACACCAGCCTTCCCTCATGGCAGCACCTTCTAAGATATGTATGAATTAACTTCCTTTAAATCGAACCTCTCTACGCTTAACACATTTTTTATGAAGTTAAATATCTTTATTCTCACATCCTCTGGCAAATTTGGATACCATATTGGAGATGCAACGACTAAACTTCTCCATGCAAAGAAGGGTTGAATCACTTCGAATACTTCATAATCTTTTGTTTTATCTATGTAATTCTCCCAAAAATTCATAAACAGTTTTTCAAAGGGTCCTTCAAGCCTTCTATGAGCCTGCAAAGAGTAGAAGATGTAATTTATGCTCATGGAAGAGAGGTCATCGGCAGGCTCTCCCCACTCTCCTCTGCTTCTATCAAGGACCGTGAAGTCCAAGCCCTTTCTGAAGAATATGTTCCAAGGATGAAAGTCTCCATGAACCTGTGAGAGTCTATGGGTTTTTTTCTTTAGAATGTATCTCCAATCTATACACATCTTTTCTATCTTCTTAAACCCTTCTTCATCTATGTATGGCAGACCAGAAGGATAGCTATCTATCAGGCCCATGATGCATTCCCCATGGCCCAAAAGTTCTCTAGCCCTTCTCGTGTAGAGACCATAATCTTTACTCTTCTTTGCATGTATTCTCACCAAATAATCTGACAAAGCCAAGCATCTTTTCACATCTAGTTCATCAATCTCATTGGTAGCCTTAATCCTGTCCAAGTCAGAATGATACAGCTTTCCATCTACTTTCCTCATCAAGATAAAGTATTCAATGCAGTCTCCTAAGGACTTTAACTTGTACTCTTTGGTAAATGCGCCTACATCATAAGACCTTACATGCCTTGGTAGCTTGTTGAATGCAGAATTTTGCCATATAAGAATTTGAGCCCTATCAGAGAAGTGCTCATGACCAAAGCCCTCTCTCCTTAAGGTTTCTAGTACCAGACTCTTCTTCTTGTCTTTGACATATATCTCAATTAGATAAGGCAGACCATACCCAAAGGCCTTCAGCTTCTTTTCAATCTTCGCCTTACCTTCACAAAGCTCTCCTATGTATTTTATGGTGACTTCATCCTTAAAGACGGATGACAGATATTTTTGTATTTCCTTAGAATCTATTTTAATCATTTTCAGACTCTTTTAACACGTAAATGTATTAATTTATTAATTTTATAAATTTACTTTAGCTTTGAAAGCATCTTTCTCATATTGCTAAATATAGCAAGAGCTATTTGCCTAAATTCTTTATCGATGATTAATAGCATCATAGCGTAAACCAAGGCGCCAAACCCTACTAGAGCTAAGACAGATACGACATAGTTGGAAAAGGTTGGAATGTATTCAAGGTTGAATTTTAGCAACTGAAGCAAGATCGCCATGATGGCTGAGCAGAAAAAATACTTTAATAGATTTATAAATGGGAATCTGAAGTCCATAACTCTTTTGGCTAAAATCCATTCATAAATTGTAGAAGAAAGAGTGACTATAAAGGATAAGAATGCCCAGAGGAGAGTAAGTGTGAGGTAATCAAAACCCCAAATATTAGGAAAATACAACAGTACGATCAGGGCCAGGATGTAAAATATAGATGAGACATAAGTTATTAGAGGCACTATGAACAGGTTGCTCTTCATAAAATCCTTAAACTTTGAGTTCAAGTTTAATTCCACCTTCTCAGTTCCAACCAATATAGTGCCAAAAATTCCTGATAAGGAGAAGATCAAAGATGCAGGAATCATCACTCTTAATACCCATAACAAGTCCGCATAAGTTGGATTGAGCAAGTATAGCAGAGGGCGAGCTAGTACAAAAGCGCCAGCACTCATGGGGATGCCAAACATTAGCACAAATCTAATCGATGCTTCAACATCTCTTTTTCCTCCGCCTCCTAATAACCTTGGATAAAGGGCTATAGCCAAGAGGCCTGAGTACGTAATGACATTGCCAATTATGTTAGGAACCCTGAAGTATGCTACTGGAATGGGCGAGCCTGTTAGAGTAGGGACTATGAGCCCATCTAAACTGTATAAAATTCCTGATAATGAACCAAATATAGGAAGCCAAAAGATTTTGAGCCAGCTTTTAGCCAATTTTTTATCAAATTTGCCAGTTATTGTATTTTTTATCAGAAAAGCTTCTAAGAGTATCTGAGCCATTTGTGCAAGGGCTACCGCAAGTATAGCACCAATTATTCCCATTCTTGACTCTATCACAAGCCATACAGCCAATGCTACCTTTGCAACTTCGAAGAGAAAGAATCCGTAACTTTGAACTTCTGGTTTTACACCTTGAGCGATAGACTCTAATGTTTGTAGAATATAGTAAAAGATGACATGAATCCCAGCTACTAGAAAGTATGTTAGAGGTGATTGTATTCTTTGAGCTATAGGAATAGATGCAAGGAGATAAGCTATAGCAGCAAAAGGGGCTATGGCTAAGTTCATAATCAGACCGGTCTTTGCAACTTTTTCACCCCTTGCCAGGTATCGAGTTACCCAATAGTTAGAGATAGAAGCAGGGAATAAGACATAGCCAATTATCAACCCTATAATTTGCCAAATTCCGAAGTCTGCCTCTGTTAGACGCCTTGTGACTATTATTGAGAACATAAGACCAGTAAAGATACTCATTATTCTTGTACCATATGCCATCAAGCCAGCGTACCTTAGCCGGATATTACTCAACCTCGTCCTCAGACCTTTATAATACCCTACTCAAATAGATTTTCTGAATTAAGTTCAAAATCTACTTTAGTAAACTCTTAAAGTAAAAGAGGATTAGTATATAGATGAGCGCCGCCGGTCGGACTTGAACCGACGACCAACTGGTCTCTGCGTGGATTAACAGCCTCAGCTTAGATTATCAGCTGCTCTACCACGCTGAGCTACGGCGGCTAGCCATTCAGCAGAGATTGCATTCATGGCTTTAAGTTTTGCTTTTATATGGTTCCGCAATAAGGGGTGGGGCAACCTCCAGAGTATTCAGGATCAGCGCTGACATACTCTAAAGTTTCGCCTTTCTCCACACCAAGAACTGAACCCAAATACAAGACTTGTTCTCTCTTGCTACCATACCTATATACAGTTATACCTTTGCAGCCTAGCTTGTAGGCAAGAAGATAAGCATCCCTCACATCCTCTACTGAAGCATCATGTGGCAAGTTAATGGTTTTTGAGACTGCGTTGTCCGTGTATTTTTGGAAAGCTGCCTGCATCCTTACATGCCACTCAGGCTCTATATCTAATGCTGTTACAAATAATCTTTTCACATCCTCTGGAACTCCATCAATCTCTTGAACAGAACCTTTCTTCGCTATCTCCATCATCAAGTCAGCACTGTAGAATCCTTTCTTCTTTGCAATTTCTTCGAATATGGGATTCACTTCTAAAAGTTTTGTCCCTTCCAAAACATTTCTTACAAAAGATACTGCGAATATAGGCTCTATACCACTAGAACAACCAGCAATTATAGAAATCGTGCCTGTTGGGGCAATCGTAGTCACAGTAGAATTACGAATCGCTTTGTAGCCTCTTTTCTGCCATAGACTTCCATCAAAGTTAGGGAAGGAACCTCTCTCATCAGCCAGTTCTACAGACTTCTGTATGGCTTCTTTGGAGATGAAACTCATGAGTTTTTCAGCCATCATCAAAGCTTCCTCAGAATCATAAGGTATACCAAGTTGGATGAGCATGTCCGCAAAGCCCATTACTCCTAAGCCTATCTTTCTGTTGGCTTTAGTGATGCTTTCTGTTTGAGGTAATGGATACTTGTTAACATCAATTACATTATCAAGAAAGTGAACTGAAGCACGAATTGTATATCTTAACTTGTCCCATAAAATATCATCCTTGACCATGTTTGATAGATTTATAGAACCAAGATTACAAGATTCGTAAGGTAGTAATGGTTGCTCTCCACATGGATTCGTACTCTCTATCTCTCCAATTTGAGGGGTAGGGTTGAATTCATTTATTCTGTCTATGAATATGGCGCCAGGATCCCCTGTAGCCCAAGCCATTGTTGCCATCAAGTTGAAGACGTTGCTAGCTTTGAGCTTATTTACAGGCATCTTGGTACGAGGATTTATCAATTCGTATTCATCGTCTTTCTCCAAAGCCTTCATGAAACTGTCTGTTATAGCTACGGATAAGTTGAAGTTTGTGAGAAAACCTTCCTTTGATTTGGCTGTTATGAATTCGATTATGTCTGGATGATCTACTCTTAATATTCCCATATTCGCTCCTCTTCTTCTACCTCCTTGCTTTATTACATCTGTTGCAGTATCATATACGCGCATGAAAGAAACAGGGCCTGACGCTACTCCTTTTGTAGAGCCTACTACATCTCCCTTCGGTCTTAACCTGGAAAAGGAGAAACCAGTCCCTCCTCCCGTTTGATGAATTAATGCTGCATACTTCAATGTGTCAAATATGCTTTGCATAGAATCCCCTACTGGCAATACAAAACAGGCTGAAAGTTGCCCGATCCTTGTTCCAGCATTCATGAGAGTAGGAGAGTTAGGGATGAATTCAAGGCTAGTCATCAGCCTCAAGAACTCTTCTTCGACGCTCTCCACATCTGTTGCTTTGTTATACAAAAGGTCAGCGGCAGCTACCGTCTTGGCTACCCTCTCAAACATCTGTCTTGGTGTCTCAATGACTTTGCCCTCTTCGTTCTTTTGGAGATATCTTCTTTCTAGCACGCTTACAGCATTGACTGAAAGTTTCAGCTCATCGGCCACGCCAAAGAACTTCTTTGCTTCTCGTATTTCAGTGCGCTTCCTTCGATATAGAATGTAAGCTTTTGCTACATCAGCGTAGCCATTCCTTATTAGAGTTTCCTCGACTATATCTTGCACATTCTCAACGTGGGGAATCTTTCCTTCAAATCTCTCTTCAAGAGTCGCTACAACTTGATCGGAAAGCTTTTTTGCTTCTTCTCCATCCTCGCGATTCACAGCCATGAAAGCCTTATGTATAGCATTTGCTATTTTGCCAGCCTCGAATTTAACAATTCTTCCATCCCTTTTCTGAATTTCCTGAATTTTTGTGTTCAGCATGTATCAACCCGTTATTTGAATATCAATAAGTCTAATAAATCGTTTTTTCTAAAAAAATAATAAATAGGCTTACTATGCAATTAAAGACTAGAGGGGCTGTCATGGCAGGAGATTCCTTTCCATCCCAAATTTAAAACTAAAAAGGACATATTTGAGCAAGAGGTAGAGGTAGAGGGCCATCTAATAGATTCCATGATATTGACGAAGATATTCGATAGGATCATGGATTTGGGTGGAGACTTTGAAGTAATAGAGTTTAGAATAGGTAAAAGAAAGAAAGACTATAGTTACGCTAAATTGGTAGTAAAGGGAAGGAATGAAAATCATCTTAATTTATTGCTAGAAGAGCTTTATCGTCTAGGAGCTTACTCTCCAGAAGTAAATGAAGCCAAACTCGTTCCAGCGCCTGCAGATAAAGTCTTGCCAGACGGCTTCTATTCAACTACTTCTCATCCTACATCCATCTTGATAAACGGCAAATGGATCGAAGTTCAAGATCAGATGATGGACAAAGTCATTGTTGTGGATAAAGAATCAAATTCGGCAAGGTGCAAATTCATAAATGAGGTAAAGCGTGGTGATCTAATTGTAGTCGGTGAAGAAGGTATAAAAATCAAGCCTCCTGAGAGGCCGAGAGAGGGAGCTGTTCTATTTGAGTTTATGGCCAGTAAGGCATCTTCTGAGAAGCCGTCAGTTTCTATAGTAAGACAGATAGCAAGGGACATGTATGAGGTAAAGGTTAAGGGAGGAAAGATAGCAGTAGTTGCAGGTCCTGCAATAGTTCATACAGGTGCTGCTTTTTCTTTTGCAAAGATGATAAGGCTAGGCTACGTGGATGCCCTATTATCTGGAAATGCTTTAGCTGTCCATGATGTAGAATATGCCCTCTTTGGGACATCCTTAGGTATGAACGTGGAGAATGGGTCAACTTCACTTAAAGGCTACAGAAACCATCTTGCAGCCATAAATGAGATCATGAAGTCTAACTCATTATCAGAGGCTGTCAAAAAAGGAGTGTTAAAGAAGGGAATAATGTATGAATGTATTGTGAATGAAGTGCCCTTTGCTCTTGCTGGTTCTATTCGTGATGATGGACCTTTACCTGATGTCATAACAGATGTAGTAAAAGCTCAGAAAAGGTACAGAGAGCTTCTCAAAGATGTAAAATTGGTCATAATGCTTGCTTCAACTCTTCACTCAATAGCCGTTGGTAACCTCTTGCCATCGACTATGAAAGTGGTATGTGTTGACATAAACCCTGCAGTTACTACAAAGCTTATGGACAGAGGTACTGCCCAAGCAGCAGGCATAGTATCAGACGTTGGTACCTTTTTACCATTGTTAGTAGATGAACTTGAGAAGTATCCGATAAAAATCAATAAGTAGCTTAAGACCATTTTTCATCAAGGTCTTTTTAGGGCTTTAGTGGGCCCGATGGGCTTCGATCCCATGACCAACCGGTATCTACCATAAAGTTATGAGCCGGTTGCTCTACCAAGCTGAGCTACGGGCCCTAAAAGGAATCTGACATAGTGGTATTTAGATTTTAAGTTAAACGAAACTTTACGTAGTTGAGATTTTTCCTAACTGCTGAAGTTCAGAACCGCGAGTGCAGTAGAAGGTCTTAGTGAACTTGAACTTGGCAAAGACTGGACAGTTAGGGCATATGCATTGCTTCTCATCAGTTATCTTCATGCTCTTTCCATTTGTTATAAAGCAGTAGGCGATGTAATAGTCATCCTTTCCTTTCTTGAAGACATTTCTATAAGTAGAGCAGGCCGTGCAATTGCACATGCTGTTTGCCATGCTCTCCATCTTCCTTACTTCTTCAACACTTACCTTCATTACCTCTGCAGCCTTTCTGAGAGTAATCTTCATTTTGCTTATACCTTCCCATTACATCGAGCAAACGAGTTACGAAATAAAAAATTTTTTAAGACAGAACTTTAGAACATTGAGCTTCTGATGCTGAATAAGAGTTATGAGAGAATTCTCTTAAAATAATTTAAACCTATATAATCCACGATGTCTCTGAAAAATGAGATGAACCCTTCAAAGCAAATGGGGGTCAGAGCAGCCTATATGGCAATCATCCTTCTTGGCATAGTAAGTCTCATGGGTGATTTGGTCTATGAGGGGTCAAGAGGGATCATACCAGACTATCTTAATTTTCTTGGAGCACCAGCGCTTTTTGTAGGCTTGGTCATTGGCTTAGGAGAGTTCTTAGGCTACGCTATGAGGTTTGTCAGCGGTATTCTTGCAGACACTACAAAGGCTTATTGGTTCTTCATATTTGCAGGATACGGTCTGATCATTGCAGTTCCTCTCATGGCTTTTTCATTAAATTGGGAAATAATTGCTCTACTCGTTTTGGTAGAGAGGTTTGGAAAAGCTGTAAGGTCTCCTTCAAGAGACGCAGTTCTATCCATGGTCAGCAAGGGCATAGGTTCAGGGAAAGCCTTTGGAATACATGAGTTCTTAGATCAGATTGGCGCCATAATTGGCCCTTTACTCGTAGTATTTCTTATGCTCTACACAAAAAACGATTATTCGAATGTTTTCAAATTCATGATATTGCCTTATTTTATACTACTATTAGCGCTAAGCTACACTTATAGGAATATCAAGGGCCAGACATATACAGTAACAAAAGTTGAAAAAAAGCAAGGTTTGAGTAAGTCGTTTTATATTTATACTGCTGCTGTAACTCTCAATACAATCGGGTTAATTCACATTTCACTCATACTCTTCAAAGCTTCTGAAATTTTGCAGCCTGTCCATCAGCAATGGATTGTACCAGCTCTTTTCTTGATAGCTCAAGGCGTTGATGCTCCTATAGCGCTTATTTCAGGCTATTTTTATGATAAAGCTGGCGTTAAAGTTCTTCTCATACCCTTTATCCTCTCTACACTTCCACCCATACTTGCCTTGACGAGTAATCATCTTCTAATGCTTGTAGCTGCATGTATAGTCTTTGGTTTAGTATTGGGAATGCAGGAGTCCATATATAGAGCTGTAGTAGCAGATTTGACGCCTCTAACTTCAAGAGGCAGGGCTTATGGACTGTTTAATACAGCTTATGGTCTCGGCTTTTTGGTCAGCGGTACAATATATGGTAGCTTCATAGATTATAGAATTTCTAGTATAGCTGTAATAGCTTATTCTCTTATAACACAAGTCATCGCCATATTTCTACTATTAAATGTGAAAAATTAAAAGTTTGAAGAATAGAGATAAGATCATGGAAAAGGGTCTAGATCAATTAATCAAAGTCTATAAAGCAAAAAAAGATGAAATTCAAAGGAGACTTTTAGAATTTAGAAGAATATTGAGCGAATCTGATGAGAGGGTATTCGCTGAGCTTGCCTTTTGTATATGCACCCCACAATCTAAAGCTACAACTTGCTGGGAGATCGTATCATCATTGATGGGAAATGGTCTTTTGTTTAAGGGAGATGAAGAGCAGATGAGACCCTTTCTTAATGCTATAAGATTTGGGGATAATAAAGCCAAGTATATTGTATATGCAAGAAGATTCTTCACTGAAAATAGCAATCTAAAGATTAAAGAGAAGATTCAATCCTTTGATGATTTATTCAAATTAAGAGAGTGGTTAGCAAATAACATATTAGGAATTGGGATGAAAGAAGCTAGCCACTTTTTAAGAAACATCGGTCTTGGCAAGGATTTTGCGATACTGGATAGGCACATATTGAAAAATCTCAAAGAATACGGTATTATTAACGAGATTCCAAAATCTATTTCCAAAAAGGTCTACTTGGATATTGAGGATAAGATGAGAGAGTTCTCAAAGAGAATAAACATCCCTATGGATGAGTTGGATTTACTTTTTTGGTCTAAAGAGACAGGCATTATATTCAAATGATACCAAAAGGGTAAAATACGATCTTCTCAATCTAATTTTTGCGCTCCGGTGGTGTAGTCCGGACAAGCATAGTGGCCTTTCGAGCTTGGGCGGGGAGTTTTACCCATAGCCACTGATCGCGGGTTCAAATCCCGCCCGGAGCACTAACTATTAATCATTAATAAAGCATAAAAAGCCAAAATACAGTCAGATGTTAAGAATGTCTGATAAGAAAAATTCTGGCAATCCAAGACTGATACTTTACACAGGCAAAGGAGGAACAGGAAAGTCTGTAATAGCCTGCGCTACAGGTTTAAAGACCTCAAGCATAGGATATAAAACTCTCATAGTATCATCAGACCCTGCCCACACGTTAGGAGACGCTTTGGAGAACAGAATAACGGATTCACCAACAAAGGTATCTGAAAACCTATGGGCGATACAAATAGACCCAATTAAGGAGATGGAAAAGAACTATGCTGTAATTCAAGAGTGGCTAACCTCTCTTCTTTCTGCCAAAGGAATAGAGGAGACTCTAGCTTATGAGATTGCTTCGTTGCCAGGAATGACACATCTATTCGCTCTTCTTAAGATAGAAGAATTAGCGAGAGAAAAGCAGTTTGATGTTATAATCCTTGATACAGTCCCATCTGGAGAGGCACTCAAATACCTATACTTCCCTAAACTTTTTGGAAGCATAAGTAGAAAACTGATAAGCATGGTCGGTTCAATAGCAGGCATAGCAAGAGTTATAGAACCTCTTATAGGGGTGCCTGCGCCAAAAAAAGAAGTCTTCAAATCTGAGGTAGAGTTGATAAAGAGGCTTGAAATGTTAGCAGATATCCTTAAAAATATTGATATCACAAGTTTGAGGGTAATAGCAAACCCTGATGCTTTCAGCATTGAAAATACGAGAAGGACTTTGATGCTTTCAAGCCTCTATGGTATAAATGTAGACCTAGCTATTATCAACAAGATTATACCAGAAAAAGTTAACGACTCATACTTCAGCAATTGGATAGAACTTCAGAAAAAGTGCCTATCAGAGGCTGAGGCAAGCTTCTATCCTTTGCCAATAAAGAAGTTGATGCTCTTTGATTCAGAGTTAAAGGGTATTGAAATGCTCAAGAGAGGTGGGGATGAACTATTCATTAACGAGGACCCTACCAAGATATACTTTAAGGGCTCTCCCTTTAAGATTATCAGCAAAGAAAATGAGCTAACTCTAATAGTGAAAGTTCCCTTTACGAGCAAAGAAAAGATAAACGAAGTTGAGAGAATAGGGGATGAGCTCTTAGTGAGAGTGAATACAGAAGTCGGAGATGTAGTCAAAGTCATACCATTGCCTACAGTTGCCCTTAGAATGAAATTGTCGAGGGCTAAGCTTTTAAATGATGAACTACAAATCAGTTTTGTTGATGAGTATGAGCGAAAGTGAAAGCGCCATTAATGATATTGTTAAAGGCATAATGAGATTGATGGCATTACCCTTCTCAGAAACTATGGATGAATTTTTCATAAAAGCATTATCTAAAAATTATGCCGAGCCTGCAGAGCATCTCATAAACGCAAAAATAGAGTTCTTAAGCGCATTTAAGAGCGTTTTAGATAAGAGAATAGAGAGGTTAAAAGAAGTCAGAGAAAAAGTAAAAGAAAGAGCGGAGGTTGCTAAGAAAGAGAAGGTCCAAGTAGAGTAAATTAATCTATGCTTGTGGGATTAAATTCAGCTTTGATAGAAGCTTCAGATAGCTAATCCAACCTATTTCCTTCTTGTAGTTCTTTATTGAATCTATGATGATCTTCTCATCTTCTATGCCTAATAGTTGCCTTAATTTCTTAGCCATAGGTCCTCCTATGAACAAGTATTGCATTATTTTTGTCAAATTTGAAACCTTTCGACTTATGCTAGCGCTTTCAAAGTCTATTATAACTGGTTTCTTAGACACTATTACATGCTTTTTTGGATCACTTAATTCGCCATGATCTAAACCTAATTTATCTAAACTAAAGCACTGATCCAAGAGTTCTCTAAGAACTTTTCTAATCCCATTGACAGTATACTCTTCCAATCTCTTTAGCCATTCTAAAATGTCATAGCCTTCAATGAACTCCATGAGGATGAAATTTTCTGTAGATTCGAAAAGCTTTGGACCTACACCAACGGAGTTAGCCATTAGGTGCATTTCAGCCTCTCTTTTCATGGAAATTCTGTTCGCATCTATTCTCCTTATCTTCAAAGCTAAAACACCAAAATCGGTTAAAGCTTTGACAACTACGCTTACACATCCTTTTCCAACCACTCCTAACCTGCCTATCCTCGTCTTCCCTTCGAATAGAATGCTATTGACTTTTAGAAGCTTGAGCTCATTGATTCTTTTAATAACTACGTTGGGATCTAGCTCAGGGTAGCATAACACGTTCACGTAAGGTTCTTTCATTAGATCGTCTATTCCAACAAGTTCCGAAGGCGACAATGTCCTTGCTCCTTACTCTATTCAATAATTGCAGTATCTAGTAATTAAAACCGTTTAACGATTCAATTATTGTAAATATTAGTACGGAGCATAACGACAGATTCATATAAAGTTCTTCATTAAATGATAAAGCATGGAATGGGAGAAGTTATTAGACCACTATGGTTCGCTAATTGAAGGAAAACTTGAGAGTCATTTCTCTTATGTGATAAAAAATGCAAAGGATTATCATCCATTTATAGCAGAATTATATGAAAATATTCGTGAATATTCTCTTAGAAAGGGAAAGAGGCTTGCTTCTTGCAGTGCTCTATTATCTTACAAGGGATATACAGGAAAAATAGATGAAAACATATTGGATGTGTGCATTGGTATTGAGCTTTACAGGCATTGCATTTTAGTTCATGACGATCTTGTTGATAAGGATGAGTTTAGAAGAGGTGGAAAGTCTTTTCATAATCTCTTTACAGATTATGATAGGAGTTTTGGAGAAAGAGTAACTATCTTTGCTGGCGATTTGATCTTTGCTTTAGCATTACAATGTATATCGAGGTCTGGTTTCTCTATCGATAAAATAGATAAAGCTTTGAGCTTGCTCATAGAAGGCTATTGTGAAGTCAATGAGAGCCAGATACTAGATTTGCTTTTTGAATATACTCATCCTGACGTTGCCGATTGGTTCAAAATGGCTCAAAAAAGGGCAGCATCACTATTCAGAGCGTCTATTCTTATTGGTGCTATCCTTGGTAATGCTCCTGAGCACGATGTAGAATTGCTCAGAGATGCTGCTACCAACATTGGCTATTCATTTGATATTCAGGATGATATAATAGACATTTTTGCCACAAAAGAGCAGTATGGGAAAAAGCCTGGAAGAGACCTCGTCCTTGGAAAAAAGTCACTTCATATAATACTTCTGCATGAGAGAGCGAATAAGGATGAGCTAAAATTGCTGGATAACGTTATGCGCAAAAGATACGTAACAAATGCTGAAATTGAATCTATAAGGCAAGTTATAAGAAGGACTGAAGCGCTTAAATCTGCTAAGGAAGAGTCAAAAAGATATGCAGAATTTGCCAAGAATTTGATTTCCAAGACCAGTATGAGTGATGAAATAAAGGATTTCTTCTCTTCTTTTATAAATTACATAGAAGAGAGCTTAGACTGGTATAAATAAGAAACATCGTTGTTCCATTTACTGTTATTGTTAGAGTGCCACTTGTGGCAAAGTTCCAACTCACTTGAGTGCTATCAAAAGAGAAGGTTCCTTAAGCTCTTGAAAGTCAAGAAGCACATTATGGCATAAGATCACTTCTGAAATAGGTTTATTTGCAAGTATTTTTTATAGTTTCATGATAATTATGGGTGGTACTAAGAAAAAATCCATCTCACAAGCCGAAAAGGTTCAAGCTACAGTTGCAAAAAAGCAAGAAAAAGAGTCGAAAGCTCTTCAAAAGGTAAAGAGAGACATAGCCGTACCAAAGATGGATGAGAAGCAAGCCATTAAAGTATTTGGGCCTTTAAAGGCCATTACAGTTTACAATACTGCAAAGACTCTTAATATAAGGGCATCGACAGCATCTGCACTTTTGAAGTCTTTAGAGGCCAAGGGAATTCTGAAGAAGTTTGGAGGTTACAGTGGGCATTACGTTTATGCGCTCGTATCAACTGGTTGATATTAACTATTTCATTAAAAGATACTGAACTGAACATGAGACTTTTAGACTTATTTTTGATTAAAAATAGTAGAATTATTGGGCTATGTTGCCCTCAAAACCCTACTCTTAACCAATTTATTGGGATACTGGCTTTTTCCTCAGAGCTATAACATAACCTAGACCACCAAGCACGACTCCAATTATTAGAACCCATATAAGAATACCAATTGGCTCAACATAGTATTGCATTATTTCTGTATGAACCTGAGAATCTGGCCAGCCTTTTCCCCAAGATAAGTTGGGGCTAAAGCCTGACCGCCAAGATACCCTGCTATCATCAGCAACCATGTAGATCCTATTACACCTACATTCTCAAGCACTATGTGAAGCCATGCTAGAGCATCATTAAGTCTTGTAAAAGGTCTTCTTAGAACTGTTCCTAGGTGGTGATAGAAGACCTGTAACCCCTGTAGCAAGAACTCCTACAACAATGTATGTAATGTATCCTACAAAGAACCAAGTTCCAGCGCTCCCAGAAGCTATGATTCTTGCTGGTTCAGGCAGTAGCCCTGTAATAGAAGAAGGTAAAACTATAATCGCTGTCCATCCCACTGCGAGAATTCCTTGAATTATAGCAACCCAGAGCCATCTCTTAGCCCACTTATTCTCTAATTTAGAATGCTCGCCCCAAGTTTGGACATTTCTCATCTAACACATGTTATTTCCTAGGTTTTAAACTTTAATCCGCAGGAAAGTTAAATTTTGAGAGATTAACCAATATTAACGGTTATGACGTCTCCTGTACCTACCTTACCGAGCATGTCTAATCCGGAAGTGATTTTGCCCAAGGGATTTATGGGCATAGCCACCTCACAATTCTCAAGGAAGAAACACAAAGCCCCGTTCGATGATAAAAACCCTATCTCTCCCTTTTGAAAACTCTTTCTTACCTTTTCCATACCAGCAACAATTCCTAAAGTGATGTAAACAAATTGATCCTTGAACCTGATGGCTCTTCCCTGTGAAGGCATATTCCTTAATAAAGCGTTCAAGGTAATCGGGGCAAGATGGCGAAAGACTTCTCCTTCAGCCCTTCCTTTTCCATAAATCTCTATTGTGATTCTCAGCTTAGAGACCGAGGTCTTTGAGTTCATGGTATAGATTATCTATCATTTATCAATTACGCTTAAATTTTTATCGATTAAAAGGATGATTTTAAAACTTGAAAAACTCCATTATCCCAGAAATTCGACATAAAACAACATAGGTTTTTATAAAGCAGGTTCCAATCTTGCTTTTAGTGATTATTATTAGTGTTCAAGCTGATAGAGGTCATAGGCATATCTAATAAAGATTTTACAGATGCAGCCAAAAAGGTGAAAAAGCGCAGATTAATGTCCATTAAAAATTAACCACGTGATGAAGAACAATCGCGATCCCAATTGAAATTAACAGATCTGCAGAGATTTGCTGATTTTGCATCTGATTTTTAAATCAAAAGCTTTATTTGGCATTTTTTTGGTCTTAAGAGAACATTGGTAGCGGCTATATCAGAGGCTCCATTAGATAAGAAGAAGGCAAAGAAAGTTACTGATAAGAAGGTTATCATAGGCCCTCCTAATCTCACTAGATTTGAGAGGGCAAGGATCATTGGAGCCCGCGCTCTTCAACTTGCCCTTGGTGCGCCCCCTTTCATATCTGTACCTCCTAACATAAAGGACCCTATTTCCCTTGCTATAGCTGAACTAGAGAGCAAAGCTTTGCCCATATCTATCAGAAGAACCTTACCAGATGGCAGATATCAAGACATACCGATAGACGATTTG
Organism: uncultured Nitrososphaerales archaeon; assembly: GCA_938091495.1. GTDB lineage: Archaea > Thermoproteota > Nitrososphaeria > Nitrososphaerales > JACAEJ01 > JAVZMU01. Next base: position 58,042 of record CALLJF010000019.1, read on the forward strand.
TTGGATTAATGCTTATAATGTATTAAGAAGGTTGTGAAGATGAAATGAAGTTTGAGTCAGTAAAGGTTTATTGTTCTTAATGCCGAAGGTAAACACGACACACTAAGCTTTGTTTTAACCTCATTCATTTTTGATTTTACTGCCTGTTTTGATTACCTACCCGAGATCGGGAGGCTCTTTTTCGATGATCTTAAAAAGTATTCAGAAACGAGGCATAGGAGACCATAAGAAGCTTTGAACGCAATGATTTAAATAAAAATAAGCCTTTAAATCTATTGGTTTGCATGTTATATTCGATAATAGCAGACACTTACGAGAAGATAGAAGAGACAACTAAGAGGCTAGAGATTACTGACTACCTTGTAGACTTGTTTAAAAAGACTGATCCAAGTTTGATAGATAAGGTAGTATATCTAACTCAAGGTAAGCTCTACCCTGACTATGTGGGAATAGAGATAGGAGTTGCAGAGAAGCTTGCCATCAAAGCTATAGGGTTTGCAGCAGGTAGAGATTTGGAAAGCATAGAAAAGATTTACAAGAAGATGGGAGACATAGGTCTAGTTGCTCAGGAAGTTCTGAAGGATCGGGCACAAGCCACACTCTTTAGAGAACCCCTTACAGTAGAGAGGGTATACGAAACTTTAGACAAGACGGCAAAGATGTCTGGTCTAGGATCAATAGATGCAAAACTCAAGTATATTTCAAGCTTATTAAACGATGCAACACCAAAAGAAGCAAGGTATATCATCAGAACTATAACAGGCGAGCTTAGGCTCGGTGTGGCAGACTATACAGTCTTGGATGCATTGGCTATTGCCTATACGAATGATAAGAGCAATAGACCTTTGCTTGAGAGAGCCTATAATCTGTCCAGCGATCTAGGGGCTATTGCAAAGACCGTAGCAACTGAGGGACTAAATGGCATTAAAAGGTTCAAGATAACCTTAGGCAAGCCTATCAGACCTATGCTGGCTGAAAGACTTGAGACAGCGCAAGAAATAGTAGAAAAGCTTGAGGGGAGATGTGTTGCAGAGTATAAGCTTGATGGGGAGCGTATTCAAATCCATAAGGATGGAAGATCGGTAAATTTGTTCTCGCGTAGATTGGAGAATATAACTCATCATTACCCTGACGTTAAAGACCTTGTGAGGAGCAATATCAAGGCTAATAAAGTTATAGCAGAAGCAGAGTGCGTAGCCATGAACATTGATACAGGAGAGCTTTTACCTTTTCAAGAACTTATGCATAGAAGACGAAAGTATGGAATAGAGGAGGCTATGAAAGCATATCCTATTTCGTTGTTCTTCTTCGATGTTCTATATCTGAATGGTGAAGATTTGACTCAAAGACCCTACTCTGAAAGGAGAGAAATGTTGGAAAAGATCATAAAAAAAGATGATAGAGTTAGAGTTGTTCAAAGCATAAAATCGAATGATCCAAAAGAGATAGAGAACTTCATGGAACAAGCCATATCCGATGGTTGTGAAGGTTTAGTGATAAAAGATGTTAATAGCGTCTACAGAGCAGGTGCAAGAGAGTTCAGCTGGATCAAGCTCAAAAGAGAGTATAGAAGTGAGCTGAAGGATACTTTAGATCTGGTGATAGTAGGTGCATTCCATGGTAAGGGTCGAAGAGCCGGCAAATATGGTGCGTTCTTACTTGCTGCTTACGATAAAGATGCAGATATTTTCAGAACTGTTTGTAAAATTGGGACTGGTTTTACTGATGAAGACTTAGAAAAATTTCCAAAGATGCTTGCTCCTTACAAAATCACCCATAAGCATGGTCGTGTTGATTCAAAGTTGGAGGCTGATGTCTGGTTTGTTCCTCAAGTAGTTGTTGAAACCATTGCCGCCGAGATAACCGTTAGCCCGATTCATACATGCTGCATGGATGCCATCCGTAAAGATAGTGGTCTTGCATTAAGGTTCCCTAAGTATACAGGCAAGATTAGGGATGATAAAGCTCCTGAAGATGCAACTACTGTTAAGGAGATATTAGATATGTATAAGAGCCAATTGAAAAGGATAGAAAAAGAGGTAATATCAGAAGCAGTATAAAAAATAAAATTTTTTGCTTTAATAAAAACAATTTATAAAAGTGGTAATTTAATTCAGTAATTGTTAGAATTCATGGAAAAGTGGGTCTGATTGTCATCCTTAGAGCGAGTTGCCAAGTCTTTGATTAAAATTGAGCGAGAAGACTGGGCTGTTCTTCATTCGATGGAGAAAATGATTCCATCTTACGAGTTTATTCCTGTTGATGAGATAGTCAGAGTAAGTGATCTTGCCAAGGAAGAGGTTGAATTTAGGCTTGATAGGCTTAATGAGATGGGGTTCATTGTCAGCGGTGGAAAAGGTTACTCATTAGTCTCATCTGGGCTTGATGCCATAGCTCTTAATGCCTTTGTCAAAAGAAATCTGATAAGTGCTCTTGGGAAGCCCATAGGCATGGGCAAAGAATCTGATGTTATCGAGGCTATAAACGATCTTGGAGAGGAATATGCAATAAAGTTCTATAGAATAGGAAGAATAAGCTTTAGAGCTATAAGGAAAAAACGCAAATACACTACAACTCTTAGTGGGCATCGTTGGCTAATGGCAAATATACAAGCTGCAAAGAAGGAGTATGATGCTTTAAAAAAATTACATCCAATAGGAGTTTCGGTGCCAGAGGCTATAGCTAGAGAGAGACACGCTGTTCTCATGAGAAAGGTGGAGGGGTTGATGCTTTCTGACATAAAAATCTTAGATTCTCCTGAAAAAGTATTACATGATATTATAGTTGATGTCAAACTGGCTTACACTTTAGGAAGTATAGTAAATGGCGATCTCAGCGAATATAATGTTCTTTATGATGGAAAGAAAGCATGGATAATAGACTGGCCTCAGTACATCGACAAAAAACACCCAAATTCATCCATACTCTTGGACAGAGACTTATCGAATATATTGAAATTTTTTGAGAAGAGGTTCAAGGTCGAATGCAAATTAGAGTCAGCGTCTTTCTATGTTAGAGGATGGAGTGATAAACTAGAGATCTTTAAAGGATCAAAAGAATCTGATAGAGCCGCTTAAGATCAAGGACGTGAGATCAGTAACCTTTGATATTTGTTCTTCAGTTATCGATTCTACGTCTGCTCTTATTGATGACAATGAAATGCCTTGCTCCAGCACCAAAGCAACGCTGGCTATTTGAGGTTGGTCTATGGGATTGCCTATACAACTGAGTATGCGAGTATAAACCTCTCTTATCCCTTTTACTTCGTTATATACCTTATCTGCAATTCTTTGAGCCAAGATATTAAAGAGCTTGCCAGTATGATTGACTGGATTCTTGCCAGCCGATGCCTCCATAGAACATTCTCTTAAAGGCGTGATCAAGCCGTTGGACCTATTGCCTCTGCCTGTGTTACCATCGTCTCCAGCTTCAGCTGAAGTTCCTGTCACAGTAAGATAGAATACACCCTTCTGGTAATCGTCTGCAGGATTCATCCTCAACCTTACATTCATATCTGTAATCTTAGAGGAAAAATCTTCGACTCTCTTCTTAGTATCCTCCATGATGCTAATATAGTGGCTCTTATCAGGAATTAAGCTACTTATCGTAGCTGCAGCAATTGTAAGATTGATTTCCCTGTCCTTTCTTAAGCCCATAACTTTTATATCCTCTCCTAACTCAGGAATTTCCTTCTTTAGCTTGTCAGAATTTAAGAATCTCTCAGTTTCTAGAACAAGTCTTTCCGTTGGGCTTAAAGGTGCGTAGCCAACTCCTATAGAAGTATCGTTGGATGAAGGTATGCCCTTAGATTTTTCGAATATATGGATAAGGTCAGCCGATCCTTGCTTTATTCTGTAATCTACTATAATGTGCTTCTCGGGATCAAGAAACCTCATATTTGACTTGAAAAATTTCTTTATTGCTGATACGGTAAGCCTTCCCACAGGTATAGGCTCTATCTTATTTTCTTTTGCTATGAAGCTTACAGCTCTTCCTGCAACAATTACATATATAGGCTCTATAACATCTCCTCCGCCGAACACAGGGTTAGACCTGCCACCTACTAGAAGGCCTTTGTCTACATTATGATGTAATATGGTGCCATAATTTTGAAGATAGTATTCACATAAGGCTCTAGAGACGGATTCTGATGCCCCATCTATGAGGCTGTCAGGATGACCTTGCCCTTTACGCTCTACAATCTCTACCTCAAGGTCCTCTATTGCAGTGGTCCTAAGTTGCTCAATATGAATATGCCTCTCCATAATCAAGCATTCCTTTTAAAGATCCTCTACAATTCTGATGAAGAGTACGTTGTTACCTCTTATAACAACTTTTCCGTAGTTAGCCAAGAGATTATTTTTGTTGTATTCCTCTGCATCTATCAGAATCAAGTTCATGTAGGGATCGATGTTACACATCTTTCCCTTATATTCTATATCGCTTTTTAATCTAACTACAACGTGCTTGTTTATGGCCTTTTGTAGTGCCGTTATGGGTTTCTTCACGACCTGAGACAATAAATAATTCCCCTTGCTCTAGTTCTTCTATTCAAAGAGGTCTAAAATAAAAATCTTCCTAAAATCAACTCAAAGCTAAATATGTGGGATAACGTTTTATTCTAAGTTTTTAATCTTTGAACCTTAAGGGCTAAAAATGCTCATAAACCAAGATGTCAATGAGGTAGACTGGATTCCCAAGAACTTAGCCCTTAAACTGAA
>CALLJF010000020.1 GCA_938091495.1 uncultured Nitrososphaerales archaeon
AATTTGGCTTCTATCCATTTATCTACGAGATAGTAGTTCCAAATCCATATCTTATCTGGGGAGGCTATTTCATAGCATCCATCATAGGATTTATCGCTCTCTGCATGATTGTTGATATGACCAACGATATCATCAATGGACGGCCGATGAACATGAGTAAAAGCATGAAAGTCGTGACTGGTAGACTAGGCACATTGTTGGCCGCTGCCATCATTTCAGCGATATTCTTCCTCTTGTTCTTCCTAATTCCTTTCGCTCTGTTCATCGTTGTAATCGCCATTATAGAAGGGACAAATGCTATAGAAAGTACAAAAAGGTCGTTCGATTTTGTCATCAAAAACCTTGGGGAAGTCATTGTTTTCGTAATAATCGTAATAGTCATTTCGCTCATCTTTGGGATCGGTTTCTCATTAATACCAGTCGTCGGCGCTTATATAGGGGCCATAATAAGCTGGATTCTGAACGTTATTTTCATAGTATCGGCTGTTTACTTTTACCTTTCCCTGAGGTTAGCAGCACCTGTACCTCCTCCACCTCCCCCACCACCTCCATAACTTATCTACAGCAACCCCACTTTCTTTTTTAAAAGCCAAAATTACAGGCATTAACATAGTGATTTTTAGCCTTTTGACTCATTCTTTAATTCGAATCTTATTTTCAAGTATATTTACAGGTTATTCATACTCTATAGTTGCAGGTGGTTTGGGAGAAATATCCCAATAGACTTCTCTTGCATCGCATTTATCGACTATCTCATCCGCTATCCTTCTAACATCGTTTATAGCGATTTCGTTAACACTTGCTGTCATAGCATCAATGCTATTGACAGACCTTATAGCAATTACATATTTCGACGATCCTTCTTCAGAATTAACCTTATACAAAACCCTTGAAAAAGATGTCTTTAATGGTATTTCACTACCAATCTCTCTTAAAGTATCATAACTTAACTCAGCATGGCTTTCTATGCACAAAGGATGGCTATAGGTCCTTTTGCCGTCCTTTATGCCTGTAGTGTTTGCGTTTAGAACTCTACACCGAATCCTCTTTCTCGTCTTCTCTCTCAACAATGGCGCTAAATCCTTCGTTTCTCCAGTGAACGCACCGTCGAAAGTTGCAGCGAATGATTGGAAAGGAATCTGTTGGCCTGTTTTTTCATCTATGTAAAGATCGACATTGTATCTTTTTCTTGTGTATTCGTTAATCATCTGTTCGACTATATCATTTGCTCTTTTTTCAACTTCTAGTTTTTCTTGAGTGATACTACCAACTGCTCTAACTGAGAGACCAGGACCAGGGAAAGGCTGTCTTCTAGACGCATTCTCTAAGATTCTCATCTTATGATTAGACCATAAAAATTCTGCAACCTTTCTAACCTCGTCTTTAAAGAGACCTGCGAGAGGCTCAACCACTTTCTGAACATTGCTAAATCTTAATAGAACATTATGCTGGCTTTTTATCCCTCCTTCAGTCTCGATTATGTCTGGCAGTATAGTCCCTTGAGTCATTACATTACAATCAGATTCTCTCATCTGCTGGTCTGTTACGATTTCATAAGCTCTACGGAATCCAAGCCTTTTCTGCTCTGCATCATGAATACCCATCACTTTATCATAAAATAAGGGTCTTGCATTTACTAGCTTGAAGTTCTTGAACTCAGAAAATCTATCAGCTATTATCTCGGATTCCTCTCTCCCCTTTATAATCCTCATGAACCCAGTGTCTACATGAGTAACATAAAGCCTATCTCCTATCTCCAAATAAAAGAGAGTTGCTGTGACTGAGGAATCAATTCCTCCTGAGACCATTATCTTGACTTTATCATCTGATTTTACATACTTTCTGATGAACTCTCTTGCTCCTTTCACAAATCCTTCAGGATCCTTCCTTGGGGAGATTTCTGGTTTTATGTACCTAAATACTGTAGCTATAGGCATCGATTAAGAGTTTGATACTAGGCTTAAATTCATTTCTCCCTCGATAACTGCTTCTTTATGCTCTTGGCTATTGTAGTACCTATCTTTGGCACTGAAGCTATTTTATCAATTGATGCTGAAGCTAGTTTATCAATGTCTGTAAAGCCATGGTTGTATAAGGATCTGGCTCTAATTCTTCCTATGCCCTCCAATTTTGCTAAAGGTATGAGTTCAGATTTTATTCCTTGCTTTATTCTCTGCTCTAACTCTGCAATTTCAGGCAAAAGATCAGCTCTTCCTAGCAACTTAGAAAGCTCAAACAAAGAGTGGACAAGCCATTCAGAAGTTTCTACAGCTCTATGCAAGTCTCCTGGTTCTACCCCTAGCTTATCGAGTATTTTATCCTCGCTCCACTCATTTATCCATCCATAAAGAACTAGAAGGCTCCTGAAATCTTCAAGATAATCTTCATAATATTGATCATGCATAGGCAACAGAAATTCATCTCTGTTTTGATTGAAAAGCGTTTGTGCTTCATCTACATCTCTATTTCTTAAGGGGAACTTTGGTGCAAAGTCAGGGGATGAAACTATCAGATGAAGATAGCCTAGCAAATGAGGTTTATTCTTTTCTGCAAAGTTTATCGCCCTTCTGAACATTACTCCTGTTAATGGATCTATGTAGAGAGTGGAGACTCTCTTCCCAAATTCGCTGGCGATGTAGCGCTTTCCCCTTCTTTCTATCAGACCTTCGTCTGCAAGATAATTCATTACTTTATTGACCTTTGATTGAATGGTAGCATGTCTATACTGAATGGCTAAAAGAGATTTAGAGAGTAGTTTAAGAATCTCAGCATCTGTAATACCAGGAAGGCTGGCTATAGTGGCTAAAAGATGAGTCCTTAAAGCAGATTCATCATGCAATTTTGAGTGAAGGGGTTCTGGTTCACCTTTTATGTAGTTATATAAAATTTCATCAGCATCATGATGATGAGCTATTATCACTGTCTCTCCAATATCGTCATACTTTGGTCTACCGGCCCTTCCGCAATTATGCACAACAAAATTTTCAGCTATGTAATTCTCTGTGTCTTCTACCGATATGTTATAAACCTTAACTTTTTCATTAATTATCTTAACGTCTTTCACTTTTAGCCACTCTACAGGCTCAATGTTGGTATAGTATTTGTTCAGATTATGATATTTACTATAATTAGTGGGAGGAATGTCATATTTAACTGGAGTTCCATAAGAAGTGAATTTTTGTATATCTCTTATCTTCCTAATGATAATGTTGTAAACTGGCTTTTTAAACTCAGCTCTTTTACCTCTAATAAGCATAGGCTTAGGTTGCGTTTTCTTAATGTCAGACACTATTCCTAACCTTATCAGTAAATTATGAAGATCGTAGGCAAATTCTTCACTTATTGTTGAGATCAGTATCCTTCTTACAGTTGATTTAGATTTTAATTCTATGTAATTTCCATCGCCATCAAACACGCCCGCCAAATAGGCACCAATCAAATTTGGAGGGAAAGAAAGAACGGTTTCTGCAACCCTTAGTTTATCCTTTGTTCCGAAGGGAATTCCAAATTTTCTCATTAAATTAGCCAATAAAGTAGAGCCAACTTCAACCGATGTGTAATTGTCTTTTTTACGAATGTAGGGAGAGAGACCCAGAGAATGTAAGATATCAATGGCTTTATCAATGACTTTAGGATTTTTATTAAAGACCCTGATTTTATGATAAACTGATTTAGTTCTTTTATCTACAATTTCTTCAATATTACCATCCGAAGCAATAAACCCTAGTAGCCACATAAATTCCTCGTTTATGTATTTTGGAATTCTAAGCGGTGTTCCATAAGCTGTTTTGACTTCTTTTAGCCTTCCAGCTATCTCATTATCACTAAGATTCAATAGTTTACAAAGTGCCAAGATGACAGAAAGTGGTATTGCTTTCTTTCCCCTCATATATTCCTTTACCACTTTTAGATCTTTCCCTAACAAAGTAGCCAATTCTTTGCGTGTAAATTTTAGCTTTGCAAGATCAAAAAGATCTGTTGTATTTTTCAAATATGTCCCATTAATTGGTAGATGCTTAAAGAAAAACAAAAGGTTCTTATCTGGGATATATTCAAATTCTCTTGCATAACCCACCCTCTCTCCTATTTTCACATCTTTTGCAGATATCCATCCTCTCCCTTTAATTAGAATCGGGTGCTCTGGTGTAAGACGGATTTTTAATCCTCCACTTGTTTCTATTTCTAATAGATGATCAGTATCTCTTGAAAACCGATCGATGATTCTCCCATATACAAACTTTCCTTTTCTTTTGTCGAACGTCATTACTCTATCAGCTACCTTCTTCTCTACGATTTCGCCTATAGGTATCATTGTCCCATTGCTTATCAGAACTTTTGTCCGATAGGGCAGACACATCTGCTTATACTCTAACACACTAATAGGCGCTTTTCCTCCATAGTCTGAATCATACCTCATCAAGCTGCTTATTACAACTCTTCTTGCTGGAAGGTTTACACCTGCTGCAAGCGTGGGGGTTGCTGTTAAAATCTTGATCAAGCCATTCTTGAATCCATTCTCTATTATCGATCTATGAACTCCAGCAAGACCAGCGTGATGAAAAGCTGTCCCTTTCTCAACAACTTTAGATAAAGTTCTGCTCAACTCTGTCTCCTCTCCTTCTGATATTATACTTCTCGATAGTTCCTTAGCCTCTTCAGCCTCAGCCTTTGTCAAATAGTGTTGAGTAACCTCTGAAGCCTTCAAAGCAAGGCTTACCGCCATTCTTCTTGTTTCTGTGAAGATCAAAGACTGACCTCCTTCTGAAACTGTATCTATCGCTACATCTATAGCATGCCCTCTATTGGTGGGTTTTATCTTTCTTGTAGAGCCGTCAGAGAAGCCTATCTCTCCTTGCTGATAAACCCCTTCAATCAACTTTATAGGTCTCCATCTTGTGTCTATAAGCTTTGCACCAAGCCAATTTGCCAATTCCTTTGAGTTTTTTACAGTAGCGCTCAAGGCAAGGACTTGAGACTTATTAGCATAAGAGAGAATTTTAGTTACAGTCATCTCAAGGGTTGGTCCTCTATCATTATCTCCAACAATATGAATCTCATCAGCAACGAAGAGCCTTACAGAATCTATCCAAGATACTCCATGACGAAGAACAGAATCGAACTTCTCATTCGTAAGGATCAGTATGTCCCCTGCTCCTAAAGATTCTCCTGATGAGTCATAATCTCCTGTTGAGATGAGAACCTTTACATGACTACCATCATTTTTGGTCAGCTTTTCAAAAGCCTTAAAATCGTTATACTTCTCATTTGCAAGGGCTCTTAATGGAGTAAGATAAACAACCTTTCCTAATCCTTCTAAAACTATCTTACCAGCTGCTAGCATAGCCACAAGGGTCTTTCCGCTGGCAGTCGGTGTTGTGAGGAGTAAGTTCTGACCTTCCAAAACTCCTGCTTTTACAGCCTCTTCTTGAGGAGGATATAGATCAGAATAACCAAAGGATTCTACAAGCCTTATCAACTCTTCTGGTATAGGTAGCTCCCTTATCTTCAATTACACTATTAGAATTAAAATTCAGATTATTAAACAGTTGATATTACTATCTCTTGATCAAGGAAGAGCCTTAGCTTAGCCTAATGAAAAGAAAAAAGGTGTGTGGAGAATTACATCTTACCTATTTTATAGACTGTAGTCCCACATATGGGACATGTGCCTTTAACGGCTGGTCTTCCATTCTTCAACTTTACTTGCTGAGGATCCTTTATTTCGACTTTCTTTTTGTCCTTTACACAAAATGCTTGAACCATTCTTATTCACCTAGCTCTGCGTGCTCACCCAATCTATTGCATTTGTTCTGTATTTAAACATGAGCCTTTTGCTCTTTAAGTTTTTAAAGATTCGATAGAATAGAAAGCAAAAAATAAAAGCTGTTGCAAATCATGATAATAGTTTGGCTCTATCTGGATGTGTTAAGAAGCTAGTATCTCTTTATGGTGAACCCTTTTCAAGTAGATTGGGCATAAATCTAAAGTCTGGCGCATCGAATGAGGTCTTTAAATGGTTTCTTGCATCTATCCTCTTTGGTTCAAGAATATCTGAAAGTATAGCCACAAATACTTATAGAAATTTTGAGGACAATAGTGTAGTGAGTCCTGAAAAGATTCTTGAGACAGGTTGGGATGGTTTGGTGCAAATACTGGATGAGGGCGGGTATGTAAGATACGACTTTAAGACCGCTACCAAACTCCTTGAGATCATGAAGAATCTCTTGAAGGATTATGGAGATTTAAACACTTTACATGATAAGGCTTCTAACCCGAGAGACCTTGAGCAAAAGTTGATGAATCTAGGAAAGGGCATAGGTCCTGTAACAGTGAACATATTTCTTAGAGAATTGAGGGGGATATGGTCAAAGGCCGATCCTTTACCTCAAAAGTTTGAGATGCTTGCTGCTTATAACCTAGGCTTTACAGAAGTTTTTGGTATGAGCGAGGCAGAGCGCTTCATAGCACTTATAGATTTAAAGAACTTATGGGAAAAGATAAAGATACCGGATAAGACCTTTGTAGAATTTGAGGCAGCCCTTGTAAAATATGGGAAAGATTACTGCCATAAAGGAAGATGTAATAAATGTGAGCTTATCGATTTCTGTAAGAAAAGGAAGATAGTTAAATCATGAATTTCTAATCTTAGCGAATGTTGTTTGCACAATATGATGGTCTTATACATCAAGTCTTTTTTCAGGTCTTCGGGTCCACCAGAGTCTAACTCTGCCATGATAGTTATGGGAAGGCTAAAGAAGAATACGTAACATTATGAGCTAGAAAACGCTACCACCAATGAAGCCAAGTAAACCCCAAACAATCGGCCTCAAGCAATAAATCACTATTCTCAGTCTCTTTGAAGTGAATTTATAAACCTTCCCTTCTTTAGATTGATGAGTACTAAATTAATTCATTTGGTGAGAGCAATCTACCACAGTATCTGCACTTAAGAGTAGGTGGGTCTTTTTTTACAACGTCTATTATATGTGATATAGGCTCATTAGAATTAGATATACATGTTGGGTTTGGGCATTTAAACACATCGACAAATTTATCTGGAATCTCTACCTTTCTCTTCTCTACAACTTGATAATTTCTTATTAGATTTGCAGTTGCTTTGGGAGCTATCAGAGCTATTCTGTTCGTCTCTTCTGGCTTCAGAAACCTGTTCTCTATTTTTATTATGTCTTTCTTACCAAGTTTTTTGCTGAATACATTCATGGCCACTGTTACTACATTGCCATCTTTACCATCTATATTCAAGGCTTCTAATACCTTTAGAGCCCTCCCTTGCTCAACATGATCTAAAACAGTTCCCTCTTTTATCTTCCTAACAACAAGTTGTTCTTCGCTCATGAAGATGGATAAAGATAAATTGCTTAATTATACTTTTTTCCTATAATATTATTCGTAGAATTACTTAGAAAACTATCTCTCTTTAATTTAAGTAAGTTTTATATAACAATAGCATTGCGAATAAAGCCGAAGGGAGAGTTATGAGCATCGTAGTTTTAGGCGATGAGTTCTTCGTTACAAACTTCAGATTGGCAGGAGTCTCGGGTTTTGTGGTGAAGAATGAAGAAGAAGCCAGAGACAAGATAGAAGAACTCATAAAGGAAGAAAAATGTAAAATAGTAGTTATTTCAGAAAGCATGGCGATAAAGTTGAAGAAAGACAGAGAGAGATGGAGGGGAAAAGTTTATCCTGTCTTTGCCATCGTGCCTGGTTTAGAAGGACCTAAGGGTGAAAGGTTGCATGAACTCTATTTTCTTGTAAGTCAGGCTGTTGGGGTGAAGCTTAAACTCGAGTGATGGTTATGACTCTAGAGTTAACAGAGATTATTGAAGAAGAGAAAAAGGCCGAAAAGGCTTTGGAAGAGGCTAAGAAGAAAGCCGATGAAATCTTAGAAGATGCAAAAAGAAGAGCTATGGAAATCGTAGAAAAGGCTCAAAAAGAAGCATCCTTCCAAGATCTTATCGAGGAAAGGATAAGAGAGATAGGCGAGAAGAAGAGGATGATATTGAAGCAGTTTGAGGATGAATGTGAGAAGCTATCTAAAAAGGCTGATAAAAACTTGAGTAAGGTCGCAGACTTTATTTTGGAGAAGGTTTTAGGTGTTAAGCATGAGTAAAGAAGAACTTAAAACTTACATTAGGAGTAAAGCGGATGAGGAAGTAAAGAAGATCATAGGTGAGGCTGAAAACACTGCTAAGAAGATGATCGAAGAGGCTGAGATTAAGGCTGTTCAAATAAAGGATGAGAAACTTAAAAAAATAAAGAAAGAGATGGACGAGAAGGAGAAGGCAGGATTGTCTTTTGCAAAAATGGATGGAAGAAAGAAGGTCATGGATGTCAAGGAAGAGTTCTTAAAAAGAGCATTGGATGAGGTTGAAAAAAGGTTGAAAGGTTTTTCATCAAGTAAAATGAGTGAAAAGTATCAAGAAATACTCACAGATTTAACAGTAGAAGCAGTTTCTAACATCGATAGTAAAGAAGTGAAGATTTCTGCGAACAAAAATGATCTTGACACTTTGAGAAAGAACCTTCAGGCAATAAGGAGCATTATCTCAAAGATGAAGAATAGTGAAGTAGATATAGAATTAGACAATAAACCCATCGATACCATTGGTGGAGTCATAATATACTCAAAAGATGGTAAACAGATTTACAATAACACCTTTGAGGCAAGGTTAAGTAGAACTTTTGAAGAGTCGAAGGGAAAACTCTTGACCATGCTATTTGAGGAGTGAAGTTAGATGAGAAAAGGAGAAATAGAACGCGTAACAGGATCCGTGATCGTCGCTTCAGGAATTGAAGACGTTTTTATAGGAGAAGTTGTTGAAGTTGGAGAAGAGGGCTTAATAGGAGAAGTCATCAGGATAGACGAATCTGGTAAACTTTTTACAGTACAAGTCTATGAAACGACCAGTGGTATAAGGCCTGGCGAAAAGGTTGTTGCGACTGGTAAAAGGCTGGTTGCTGAACTAGGTCCAGGGCTCTTGAATAACGTATTCGATGGAATACAAAGGCCTTTAGAGGAAATAATAAGATTACAAGGTCCTTTGATAGGTAGAGGAGTCAAGGTTAACGCTTTATCACGCAAGGCTAAATGGCTCTTTAAGCCTACAGTAAGAACTGGAACGATTATTAGTGAAGGGGATATAATAGGCGAAGTTGACGAGACTCAAGCGATCAAACATAAGATTCTAGTCCCAGTCGGAGTGAAAGGTGAGATAGTCAAGATTGAAGAAGGAGAATTTAAGGTCGATGATGATATTGCTATAATAAAGTCGGATGGAGAAAAGATCGGTCTAAAGATGTATCAAGAATGGCCAGTAAGAATACCAAGGCCTTATCATGAGAGATTACCATTGACTACGCCCTTAATAACTGGTCAGAGAGTCATAGATACATTTTTCCCCGTAAGCAAGGGTGGAGCAGCATGCATACCTGGAGGGTTTGGAACGGGAAAGACTGTAATGCTTCACCAGCTTGCAAAGTGGAGCGAAGCAAAGGTCGTTGTTTACATTGGTTGTGGTGAGAGAGGTAACGAAATGTGTGAAGTCTTAACAGATTTTCCTGAGCTAAAAGACCCTAGAACGGGAAGACCTCTTATGGAAAGGACTATACTAATTGCCAATACTAGCAACATGCCTGTATCGGCTAGAGAAGCCAGCATATACATGGGCGTGACAATGGCAGAATACTATAGAGATATGGGCTATGATACAGGCTTGATGGCAGATTCAACATCAAGATGGGCTGAAGCGCTAAGGGAAATATCTGGTAGATTAGAAGAGATGCCCGTCGAACAAGGCTATCCTGCCTATTTACCTGATAGAGTTGCTGAATTCTACGAAAGGGCTGGAAGAGTAAAAGTTCTAGGAAAGCCTGAGAGGGAAGGGTCTGTAACTCTTATGGGCGCAGTTTCACCACCAGGTGGAGACTTTAACGAGCCCGTCACGATACACACCCTTAGATTCACTGGAGTATTTTGGGCCCTTGATGCTGAACTTGCTTACAGTAGGCATTTTCCAGCCATAAACTGGCTTAGGAGCTACAGCCTCTACTCTAGCCGTCTCGCAGATAGTATGACTCTGGCACCGAAGCTCGAGAGCTTATCACAATACTCACACAAAGTCATCGAATGGTGGAAAGAAACCTTTGAGGCTTTTCCTGAATACAGAAGTGAAGCCCTTACCATATTGAGCACGGCAGCGGAGATAGAGTCTATAGCGAGAATCATAGGTGAAAGTGCTTTACCTGATGATCAGAGGCTCATTCTCCTTACTGCAGAGCTTTTGAGAGAAGGCTTTCTAAGACAGCACGCCTATCATGATATTGATGCTTTCTGTGAACCAGAGAAGCAAGCATTGCTTTTAAGGATGATGATCGATTTTCATAGAAAGGCAAAAAGTCTGATCTTGAGCAGAGTTCCTGTCGAAAGGATAAGGTCGATCCCACAGATTTCAAAGATGATCAGGGTCAAGGAAGAAGCTAAAGAGTTGGTTGCGATAGAGAAACTGATGGATGAGGTCATTGGGGAGTTGAACAAGATAGCATCGGAATATAAGGTACGGTGATGATATGGCTACCACAATCAAAGATATATATGGTCTCTCGTATAAAGGAGTAAAAGAAGTAAGAGGGTCACTTCTTTTTGTTGAGGGTGTAAAGAACATAGCTTATGATGAAATAGTCAAGATAAGGTCTCCAGATGGCATAGATAGAATGGGTAGAGTCTTAGATGTAAGCAAAAACGCGGCAGTCATACAGGTCTTTGGTGGAGAGATAGGTCTTCAAGCTGAAAGCGTTATAAAATTCTCGGGCTCAGCCATGAGAATACCTTTATCTGATGAGGTCTTAGGAAGAATGTTTGACGGTATGTTCCAGCCCATTGATGGTATGCCTCCTATCTATTCAGACGATTTGAGAGATATCAACGGTTCGCCAGTAAATCCTAAAGCAAGAATCTATCCAAACAACTTCATTCAGACAGGAATTTCTACCATAGACGGTTGTCTCTCCCTTGTTAGAGGGCAGAAATTACCCATCTTCTCTGAAAGTGGCCTACCTCATAATAGAATCTTGGCTCAAATAGCTAGACAGGCAACTGTAAGAGGAGAGGCTGAAGAGTTCGCGCTTGTATTTTCAGCCATGGGCTTGAAGCATGAAGAAGCTCAGTACTTTATTGACCAATTCAAGAGGTTTGGAGTAATAGAGAGATCGGTCGTAGTAATGAACTTGGCAGATGATCCTGCTATCGAAAGACTTCTTACCCCAAGAATTGCCCTTACTGTTGCAGAATATCTTGCCTTTGACCTCAACATGCATGTTCTTGCCATCCTTAGTGACATGACAAATTATGCAGAGAGCTTAAGAGAGATGAGTGCTGCCAGAGAAGAAGTACCTGGAAAAGGAGGATACCCAGGTTATCTGTACAGTGACCTTGCATCCATATATGAGAGAGCTGGCATAATAACTGGTAGGAAAGGATCATTAACACAGATGCCTATCCTCACAATGCCAGGAGGAGACCTTCGCCATCCTATCCCAGACTTATCTGGATACATAACAGAAGGCCAAGTGATCCTCGACAAGACCCTTAACGCTCGTGACATATACCCCCCGATAAACATCCTTCCATCCTTAAGCAGATTGATGAGAAAAGGAATAGGCAAGGGTAAAACTAGAGAGGATCATGGAGGTGTTTCAGACCAGCTTTACGACGCTTATTCAAGGGGTATGAGGGCTAGAGACCTTGCAAGAATCGTAGGAGAGATGGGTCTAAGCGACCGTGAAAGGAGATTCCTTCTTTTTGCAGATGAATTTGAGAAGAAATTTGTGAGCCAAGGAGAGTTTGAGAATAGAAGCGTAGAGGAGACCCTTGATATAGCATGGAACGTTCTTTCAATTCTCCCTGAAGAAGAACTCGTTAGAATCAAGGAAGAGCATATCAAAACATACCATCCCAAATATAGGAAGATATGAACTGAAGAGTTCTTGCTGGAGGAGATGCCATGAGTTTTGCGGTAAGAGCAGCCGCTACAAAAGGAGTGCTTCTAAGGCTTAGAGAGCAACTCGGATTCATTGAAAAGGGAAAAGAAATACTGAAGATGAAAAGAGAGCAACTGGCAGGGGAGATAAATCGTCTTTTGGCTGAAGTTAGAGTGAGGGGAGAGTTAGAAAAGGAAATAATGGAAGCCTATGAATGTCTAAAAAAAGCCCATTCCATGCTTGGATATCAAAACCTTCAGTCTATGGCTCTCACAGTCGGTCAGATGGATGTAAGTGGATTGACTTATAGTGTAATGGGAGTAATAGTTCCAGAGCTAAGAATTGAAAAAGAAGCCGATATAAGCAATGTCCCTTCAGGAGTAGCGTATGAAGCTGCAGAAAAACTCTCACCTCTTATTGAGAAGATCATCAAACTCAGTGAGAGTGAGGCGAAGATAGAAAAGCTTGTAGATGAATTCATGTCAACGAATAGAAAGGTAAATGCGTTAGAGCGAATAGTAATACCATCTATAACCAATACAATAAGATACATTGAAGGGAGACTTTACGAGGAAATGTTAGAGGAGTTTATAAGGACAAAGCATGTTAGGGAAGCGATAAGAAGGAGAAAAGCATGAAGTTATTTCCTTTAAAATCGCCAAAGTTAATTTACATCATAACAAGAGCCCATGGTCTCAGGACACATCTGCTCAAATCTGAAGATATCTCAGTCTTAAGCAAAGCTCCAGATCTTTCAACCATTGTTGAGGGGCTTTTAAAGGGAGATTACGCTCAAGATGTGAGTGCTATACCTTCTGAAAAGATAAATGCTATAAGCCTGACCGAAGTACTCTACAGAAAGCTCGTTGAGAGATTTTATTTTATAGTGAAAATAACTGACGGCTCCTTAAGAAAGTTCTTTGAAGCCTATGCTAAAAGGTTCGAAGTTGATAATATAAAAAGAATATTAAGAGTCAAGCATGGTAAAGAGACGATCACTGAAGAGATGCTTATACCAATACCAAGAGAGTACACAACTGTAAACTTTCCAGCTATGGCAGGAGCAAGAGATCTGGATGAGAGTGTGGGGCTTCTAAAAGAGACTATGTATGCTCCTCTCATAGATAAGATAGAGCTTTACAAAAGATACAACACTACTTTAATCTTTGAAGGGTTACTAGAGAGCCTATACTTTAAGGAGTTGTGGTATAATATAGAAGAACTGCCTGGAAAGAACGATATAAAGGATATGATTGGGAAGGAAATGGACCTTAAAAACTTGATTCTGATTCTAGGATTAAAGGCGAAGAATTTGCCAGCTGAGCTCATCGAAACATCGCTTATCACATTATATTATAAGTTAAATAAAACAATAATCTCTAGCATCATTCAAGAAAGACCTGAGTCTACTTTTCCTGTATTGATGGGAACGTATTATAACAAGTATTTCCAAGGCTTAAAGGACTTTGTTGAGAAGAACATGATAAGCGATATTGAACACTCGATATTTAACTCTCTATTTAATGAACATTATAAGATCATGCGCGAAAAACCTCTTAGCCTTGTTTTTGTGCTAGCCTATCTATCTTTATGTGAGTTTGAAGCAAAGAATATGACGGCCATAGTAACAGGGAAGCAACTCGGTCTTTCGGAAGAGAAGTTAAAAAGCATCTTATTCTTATAAATAAAAAATAGAGGTTTCTTATAGCGTCCCAAGGATCATTATGGCGATGATAAGACCATAAATAGCTATTCCTTCTCCTAGTCCTGCAAGTATTATGATCCATGTAGCTATGCCAGGCCTTTCAGCCATTGCTGCTGCACCAGCCGAAGCGGCTCCATATACCGCTATACCTGCTCCTATACCTGATCCTGAAACTGCAACAGCCGCAGCTATCAATCCTAACCCTATTTCGGGTGTCAAGCCTTCCTGAGCCTTTGCTATAGATGGTTGAAGTGCAAGAAGAGAAATCGCAAGTACTGCAACGTTGAAGAAGATAAGAAATGTGAAAAGCCTTTTTGGATCGGAGAAGAATTCAATGATTCTTTTTGGGTTCATTCCCATTACCACTCACAATCCTATTTAGGATCCCTTTATATCCTTTTCGAAAATCGTAGGTAGTGTTAGAGGTCTGTAAATGACACCGCCACCACTGTAGAACTTTGTCGAGAATTCATAATACAGAAGCCTGATCGTCTGAATGCCTACAACAAACCCTTCTATAAGTATCCCAATTACGTTCATCACAAGAAATCCCGCTATTGGTCCGGCCATCTGTGATAACATTACCGCTGAGAGTCCTAGGGCTGCATGGGCTACAGCGAAGGCAGCTACACGGAGATACGAGAACGAGTTTGCGAGTAAACCTATGAATATTTCGATAGCCTCGCCAAAACCCTCAAAAATCTTCTCTATGGGATGGAACTCATGTTTTTTCATTAGCGAAATCAAGAGCGGCGAAAGAAGAATTAATACAAGAGAGGCTAGACAGATCGCTGTAAGGGGTATGTTCTGCGGATAGAGGAATGCATCAAGTCTCATCCCGCCTTGTGCGATATTAATGGCAAGAAACACACCAACGACATAAAAGACTAATCCCAAAAGGCCTTTACCGTTAAATATGGCCTCTATTGCACCTTCTCTCAAAAACCTGTTTACAAAGCCTAAGCCCAAGGCTATAGTCAACTGTATCACCCCAAAGATAAGTGCTACTACTATCATCTGAGTGATTTTCTCCATTTCAGAGAGAGGTCCTAGTGCTGGTAAACCTAGAGAATGTCTTACTTCCTCAAGAAGATGGGATTCATATAGGAAGACTTCTCCGTATAGCAGTCCGAAGAATGTTGCAACAATCCCTGAGAAGATCATTATCCAGCCAAGTTTGTTTATGGCCCTACGAGATATTCCTAAGACTGCTTTCTTTCGAGTTGCAAAGAATGCTCCCAACAATGAGATTACTATTCCTTCTCCAAAGTCTCCGAACATCATCCCATACATGAGGATGAATAGTATCATGAATATTGGTGTTGGATTTATCTCACGATAGTCTGGAATGCCTCTTAAGATGGTGAGTAGCTCAAACTTGGCCAATATTCCTTTATCCCTAAGTTTTATCGGGACTGCTTCTTCATGCTTTGGCCCTTCGAACTTTAGATACATGACTTTTCCAGTAAGGGATTCAACTTTATCCTTCAAAATATCGCTCTTTTCAGCAGGAATCCATCCACGAAGCAGGCTAAGGCTTTTGGTCCTAAACAGTGAAGATTTGACTTCTCTCATAAAGCTTACATAAGGCTTTCTCTCCAAGATTTTTTCATTCAGTTTTATCAGTTTCTTATATTGATCTCGAATTTTTTCAATATTCGAATCCGTTCTTTTCTTTATGTCTTGTAATGCTAATTCAGGATCAGGGTTGACCCATTTTGGAAACTTTATCTCCTCAAAATTTAACAGAGTTAGAGCCTTCTCAACATTTGATTTATAATCTAAATTTCCTACAATCATTACAAAGGATTCTTTTGGCCTTCCAGGCTTTGCCTCAAAGACTGTTTCTAAATCCTTTAGATACTCTTCGAGCTTAGTGAGAAATACGTTTTGAAGGAAACCAACCTTCACAAACACATGTTTGAAATCTCCTATCTCATCGAGTCTTATCTTATATGTCTTTAAGAATTCGAGATTACTTACTATGCTTTTCAGTTCTTCATTCTCCCTCTGAGTGTTATCAAATTCTTTAGCTATTTCATCGACCATCTTTCCATACTCTTCGCTGAACTTCTCCATCTCCTCGAGGTTCATCTTCAAATTTTTCTCTACTCTACCATACTCTTCTTTAGAGCCAAGGAAACCCTCCATAGATGTTAGAAGGGTCGAGACTCTCTCGCTAACTCTTAGAAATTTATCATAGGTTGAAAGCTCGCTAACCTCTTCTCCAATTTCAACTCTTTCTTTGGTAAGCTGAATTATTCCGAGCCTTCCAAGCTCCTCAACAACTTCGTCTTCATAAGGTCTTGGTATGGCCAGGTAGAAACTTGTCATAGGAAGAGAGCGTAGCACTCTAGCCATACAGCCCCTTACAAAAATAGTCTTTAAAAACTTTCTGAATGTATTTGATTTAAGCAACGCCAGCTGGTCTTTTCTTATGCTCTCTCTCATGTAGTTCTATCTTACGCACAAAAACAATAGGGCGAGAATCTTCGATCACTACACCACAAATTTGGCAGACATATCTGTAAAGTCTTGGAAGGCATGCCATTATCAAAGTCTAGTTCATCCATATTTAAATAAACTTATTTATTCCTATGGATTAGAAGAGGCCATGAAGAATCCCTTCTTTAATCGAGATATAATCTCAATAAAGGATTTCTCTCGTTCTGAACTCGAATATCTTTTCTCAGTAGCCGATAAGATAGAAGCCCTTGATTATGAGAGAAAGAAAGAGTTAGCGAAAGGAAGGATTCTTGGACTCTTGTTCTTTGAACCTAGCACTAGGACTAGGTTGAGCTTTGAGGCTGCTATGCTATCCATAGGAGGAGGCGTTTTAGGGTTTGCACATCCTAGCATGTCTTCAGTTGAAAAGGGCGAGAATCTTGCAGATACTGTAAGAACTGTCGAGAGTTATGTTGATGCCATAGTTCTAAGGCATCCTATGGAAGGAGCCAACCGTTTCGCTGCAGAAGTTGCTTCAAAGCCAGTAATAA
The DNA here is from genome assembly GCA_938091495.1 of uncultured Nitrososphaerales archaeon. GTDB lineage: Archaea > Thermoproteota > Nitrososphaeria > Nitrososphaerales > JACAEJ01 > JAVZMU01. The sequence goes on from CALLJF010000020.1 coordinate 16,699, forward strand.
ACGCTGGCAGTGGCACTGAAGAGCATCCAACTCAAGCCATGCTAGACCTTTACACGATAATGAAGGTAAAGGGAAGGATAAACGGATTGAATATAGCCATAGTTGGAGATTTGAAGTATGGGAGAACTGTTTACTCTCTCATCTATGCATTAGCAAATTATAGCCCCAGAATATTTTTGGTATCACCGCCACAGCTAAAAGTTAGAGATGAGGCATTATTCAATATTAGCGATAAAATCAAGTTTTCAGAGCATGGAGATATAAGAGAAGTGATAAGAAATTTGGATGTGATATATGTAACTAGAATTCAAAGAGAGAGATTTCCAGACCCTCATGAATATGAAAAAGTAAAAGGCTCTTATGTAATCGATGCTGAATTGCTAAAAAATTGTAAAGAAGACTGTATAATCATGCACCCTCTCCCTAGAGTAGGAGAAATAAAGCCTGAAGTCGATAGAATGCCAAATGCGAAATACTTCCTTCAAATATATCTTGGAAAGGTTACAAGGGGCGCTTTACTGGCATCTATCCTTAATCCTGATCCCTATGCTTTATTATAAACTTATTCACATTGAGAGAAGTTACAAGATATGCACCTTAAGCAACCTTCAGTGTATATTACTTGACTTCCACAAACTGGGCATGCACCTAGGCTATTGGACTTTTGATCGACCTTTTGCCCGAACATATCTTCTATAGACTTGGCTACAGCATCTATGCATGAGAGAACTCTGTTATGACCTATGCCCTCTTGCTTATGGCAACTTATCCCCATGAGCTCATCCTCCAACTCCTTTAGACTTGCACCATACTTTAAAGCCAACGAGCATGCTCTTGCCAATCCCTCTGTGAAAGCAGCAGCGCAACCTCCAGCTTTGCCCAAAGTAATGAAGACCTCAACAGGCTCGTTGTGTTCATTGCTGAAGACCTTTGTGTAAATATTGCCACATCCCGTCTTCTTTCTTAAACGCACTCCATAAGCCTTCTCCGGCGTTTCCTTTTTCATCTTCTGGCTCCTCTCCATTTCAGTCTTCTTGGTCTCTAGAACTTGCTCCTCTCTGCTGGCATCTCTATAAACAGTAACGCCTTTGCAACCTAATCTGTAGGCTAGCATGTAGACTTTTCTCACATCGTCTACCTTAGCGTTATTGGGGAAGTTGACTGTCTTAGACACTGCATTATCTGTGTATTTTTGAAAGGCTGCCTGCATCCTTACATGCCACTCAGGAGTTATATCATGAGCCGTAACAAAGATTCTTTTGAAATGCTCGGGTATGCCATCAATCTGTCTTAGAGACCCTTTTTCAGCAATCTTTTCTATCAACTCCTCGCTATAGAAACCTTCCATCTTTGCCATTTTCTCAAACAAAGGGTTTATCTCTATGAGCTTTTGACCTTCAAGAACGTTGCGAGTATAGCATACTGCAAAGAGAGGCTCTATGCCACTAGAACAACCAGCAATTATAGAGATTGAACCAGTTGGAGCTATAGTTGTCAAAGAAGCATTTCTTAACTTTATCCCCCCAAGGACATCATAGATGCTTCCCTTAAAATTCGGGAAGCAACCTCTTTTTTCTGCAAGCTCAGAAGATACCTTCCTTGCCTCGTTTTGAATGGTTTTCATGACTTCCTCAGCGAGATTGATGGCTTCCTCAGAATCATAAGGTATACCAAGTTGGATGAGCATGTCTGCAAAGCCCATCACTCCTAAGCCTATCTTTCTGTTGGCTTTTGTTATCTTCTCTATCTGAGGTAATGGATACTTGTTCGCATCTATTACATTATCAAGAAAGTGAACTGAAATTCTAACAGTTCTTATCAGTTTATCATAATCCAATTTGCCATCTTTTACCATCAATGACAGATTTATAGAACCAAGATTACAAGATTCGTAAGGTAGTAATGGTTGCTCTCCACATGGATTCGTACTCTCTATCTCTCCAATTTGAGGAGTAGGGTTGAATTCATTAATTCTGTCTATGAATATTATTCCAGGTTCACCGTTCCTCCAGGCCATGTTCACTATCAATTCGAAGACATCTCTAGCTGGCAACTTTTTCACGATCTGTTTTGTGCGAGGGTTTATCAGCTCATAATCTTCTTCCTTCTCCAAAGCTCTCATGAATCTGTCTGTTAGAGCTACGGATATGTTGAAGTTATTGAAGGCGGTGCTCTCTTCCTTCGATGTTATGAATTCGATTATGTCTGGATGATCTACTCTTAATATTCCCATATTCGCTCCTCTTCTTCTACCTCCTTGCTTTATTACTTCAGTCGCTACATCAAATACTTTCATAAATGAGACAGGACCTGATGCTATGCCGCCTGTGGACTTTACTGCATCGTTCTTTGGCCTTACCTTGGAAAAAGAAAAACCAGTTCCACCACCAGAATTATGTGATACAAAACCATTCGCAATATAACATTGTGACGCTGGAACTGTCAGATCATACATTTCTTGAGGAGCTAAATTTTCTATCTCAGAAACCTGAGTGTAAAATTGATTACGTGCCATCATATTTTTCAATTCTGGTATACTAACGTGAGCAAGTATTTCTTTAGCTTGCTTTATGTTAAGTTGTCGTTCTCCTCTGACAATCCTATAATATTTTATTCTAAGTTTGCCATGTAAATATTTTGAGAGAACCTTATGTTGATTTGGTAGGTAATCTTTCCTCCTGAACAGTTTGTTAAAATCAATATTAGCTAATCTTTTAGCTTTTTGTTTAACTGAAAAAGAAATTTTTTTGGCAAAGTTTTCTAATCCTCGTGATGTTGTGATTGTTATCTGCCAACTTTTTACACTTTTAAGCTCGCGCCTAATTGTTGGTATGCCTAATAATAAAAGTAGCATCTGGATTTCTTCGATACCTTTTTCAGACGATGACGTAAGAGAAATATAACCTCTAGCATTTATACAACCATCTGTATCAAATAGGCCTTGTAGGAACGCTCCGATTCTATCGCCACTCGCCTTGGTTATGAAAGGAGGTATACGAATTTCTCGTACACTAGATTTCCTAATACCTAAAAACTCAAACCACTCTCTGATCTGAACGCTTTGAAAACTTACCTCATATGCACCTTTATCTTTTCTTATTTTAGGTGTTATGCCAAAGATGTCTTTTATTATCCTGCTTATTTTCTCTACCAATTCTCTCTTATCTTCGCCAATCGTAAATCTTATTTTTCCATAGTCTTTTTTGTGAAAACTGCCGTCTCCTAAAAAAGCACCAAAAAGATAAGCCAAATCTGTCGTTAAGATTTGTGGAAGATCATGTATCCTTGCTTTGAAAGAAGTTCGATTGTAAGACTTTGGATGGTAATCGAACATAGGTAAGGTATTATCACCATCCTTTCGATCGAATAGCTGTATAGCCAACCAGTCGCCTGTCTTTAAATCACCTATTTCTTTCCAAACGTAATTTCCATTTTCATCTATTATCCTTAATTTATGTTCTCTTGAGCCAGTTATTTCATAGCCATGTAAAGTTTTAACACGAAGTGCCTCTTTGATACCTACATAGTGAACATCAAAAACACGCTGGTAGCCAATATCCGTAGCCACTCGATCATCAACTTTAATCTCTAATATAGGTTTAATTCCTGGATTTGTAAATACTAACGTATCTTTTGTTAGACATTTATGAATTAAAGCAGTGGCCTTGACAGCATCAAAAATGCTATCTATAGAGTCTTCTACTGGCAATACAAAACATGCAGAAAGTTGACCCAATTCTGTCCCAGCATTCATCAAAGTTGGAGAATTTGGCAAAAATTCTAATTCGCTCATAACTCTATAGAATTCTTCTTCAGTCTTTTGAACATCTGCGTTTGGATCATAGAGAGCATCCACTTCCGCTATAGCCTTGGCAACTCTACGGAACATCTGATCAGGGGTCTCTATGATCTTTCCGTTTTCGTCTTTTCTTAGGTACCTTTTCTCCAATACTTTCAAAGCGTTAGGTGAAAATTTACGTTCAATAATTCCTTTTTCTGTAGCTAAAACCAATCAATCCCACTGATAACATGTAATATGAATCAGGCTATATTTTAAAATAGATCAAGATATATTGACTGGAATTATGCATCTGACCATTTTTTCTTCTAAAACACTGTTGATGAGATGATATAGTAAAATTAACTTGACTTGAAATTACTATTCATTATTCGTCTAACTCGATTTACTATATTTATGCTGTAGAGTGGTAAGCCAAGGCTGTAGACTTGCATACTTTGCATCTCTCAACTTCTGTCGAAAATTTTGCTCCACAATTCTTACATATAGTAATCTTCTTGCTAAACTTGAAGTAATCAAGCTTTCCTATGGCTTCTGAAATTATTTTTTCAACAGAATCTAAATCAGCCTTGGTGGGGATATTTATGATGGTGGAAAAGCCACTGCTCAAGTTTTTGGATAGGTAATTCAATTCATCCACTATATTCTCATTATGAAGATCTGTACTTTGAATCCATGGAACTTGTGAATAAGCGTTCCTTCCATCTTTACTGCTTACAACAGACCTGCCGTACTTTTCTAAATCTAAATTGTAAAAGCGTTCTGCGCTATCGCTCTGTAAGATGGCTATTCCTGTGCTCTCTTCAGGCTTAACAACTCTTTCACCTACAAATTTTGTAGCAGTCCCTATCACTTTTTCAATTATCGCCCTTCTTTCTTGCTGCTTTGTCTTTTCATCTACCAGATTCATCAGGGCTTCATCTAATCCAACAAGGTTGATTACAGCAGGCATAAAATCAGTAGATATAATATTCTGATTCTGAGCCAGTATGGGCAATAGTCCTTTGTTGATCACTTCCCCTATCATCTTTCTTCTTTTAGCCAGAGCGTTTACAGATAGTTGAATAAGCATGGCCATCTTCGCCCTAAAGTAAGTTTCATCTTTATTCGATTCATAAGAAAGCCTCGGAAGGTTAAGAGATAAAGAGTGAATTAGGCTGAAGTTATCGATTTCATGCTCTGCATCTGAAGAAACTTTCTTCAAACCGCTGTAAGATCGGATTAGGTTACGTTGAGTTGATATCGAAATGCACCCTCCTGAATTTATGATAGATGCTATACGCTTTGTCAAGTCTTTATCTGGAACTTTATCCAAAAGAATGACTAATCCTATCTGTGGCAAAGGAATTCTTTCAGAATAATCCTTGTAAGCATCAAGAGTAGCCAGCATCACTTTATTGTTCAGTTTTTCTTCCAAATTATTAGAGTAAGGATCAATGTTTATCGCTATCCTGGGCTTGTTGTATGAAATGGCCAGATTTGACGAAATTAATAGAAGGGCCTTTAGAATGGCTTCCTTGAGTTCTTTATGGCTCTTCTCTTTAGCATAATCTCCAATATATTTTAGGAAATTTTCATAAGTGATTTCAGATGCCAGTTCTAAGCTCAAAAAAGAAGTTAGGATCGACAACTCATTTATTGCTTCCTCGATGCTATCAGGAGGGCCTAGTTTTGGCATCATGGACAATTTTCCTAATTTAATACCATTGTTGTTTAATGATGATAAGTCCATGAAGAGAGTGTCTGGCATCAAGCCCCAAAAACCTACGTCAGATAGATGGATATCCCCAGAAAGATGAGCATCGGATACATCTCTAGGGAGTTGAGTAAGAAGCAAATACTCAGAAAAGACAGATTTGGCTGTCTGTGCCAAGACTGTGCATAATCCTTCTTTTGCTCTGCTGGCTCTATTCACCAATTCTGTTACATCAAATACTGGTAAGCCCAATCTTGTCAATTTGTGCCTATACTCTTCGTAGCCATGCTCTATGAGTAAAACATTAACCATTTCTCTTATCAAAGGAGCCGTCAAGTAAGCTGTTTGAAATTTGGATATCCTTGCTTCTGCCTCATCAGATATCCTTTTTGCAAGCTCTACAGGCATCCCGGCTTCTCTTATAAGAGATTGGAGTATTCTATCTGGGTTGAATTCTTCCATAGTATGCCTTGACGTCCTAACATAGAACTTGCCACTCTCCAGCATGGACTGCTCCTCCACCTGTCTTGTAAGATTTAGCACCAATCTACCTAGACTTGATATGCTGTACTTCCTCTCACCCCTGTCCAAAGAGACCAACGCTTGCTTCACAAGTTTCCTTAGATGGTAGGCAAACTTCCCTGATTCTTTCTTAGACTTAAAGCCAGCAAGGGTTTTTAGGTCAGAATAGCTTAAGGGTCCTTTAGAATTTAAAATCCTAAGAATTTCTAATCTGGTGGGGGAGGCTATGGCATTGTATATGCTCCTCACCCTTCTTGATGCAATTTCCATGTTTTAGGGTTTATTCGAAAAAAGTATTTTAGCGTTATGAAAATTTCTTATATGTCGTTAGATGGTATAGGGGTCAGCCTTGACTTTTAGTGAGCCAATACACATCGCTTGGCAGTGCACATATGAGTGTAATTTAGAGTGTATTCACTGCTATGCAGCCTATAACCATCATGAATTATTAACAAAAAAGGAGGCAAAGAATTTGATAAAACAGGCCTATGAGATTGGCGCCAAAAGCTTCGTATTCACTGGAGGTGAGCCATTGCTTAGGCTAGACATTCTAGAGTTAGTAAAATTTGTAAGAGATTCGGGAATGGCTCCTGTCATAGCAACTAACGCTACGCTAATGACTCCTGAGCATATAAAATCCTTTAAGGAAAGCAAGGCATCCATAGCAATAAATCTCCCCACGTTAATTGAAGAAACACATGTGAAGTTTACAAGAACTCATTCTCTCTTTAAGAAGATGATGGCCTTGGATGCTTTACTGAAGGAGGGTTTATCGGTCAGTGTTGGGGCAGTTGTTACTAGCTTAAATATAGATGATGTTGAGGGGGTAATACGTTTTGCTGAAAGTCGAGGATTAACTTGTGATGTTTTAGCGACAATTCCTATGGGCAGAGCCAAATCAAAGATACTACCAAAGCTTCATAACTACAAAAGTTTGATGATTAAACTTTTTGATAAATGGCATGCATTGCCCATGATGCTATAGGTTATAAAGGATTTAGCAAGGTATCTGTTTATGAGCCGTCTTACTCTGCTTTAATGTCTAGCAGAGGTTTTGAAGTTCCAGGTAGGCTATGCTCATTATCTCAAACCATGCATGTGATGGAAGATGGCTCTGTAAGACCATGCCCCTACATACCCTACCCCTTGGGTAATGTAATGAAAAATGGCCTAAAGGACCTTTGGAGAAGATTAAAGGAAGATAAATTCTTACAAGGCTTGTGTGATGTCAATCGTGTAAAAGGAAAATGTAGCGAATGCTCTTTCAAGGAAGTTTGTGGAGGCTGTAGAGCCAGAGCTTATTGGATGCTTGGAGACTACTTTGTTGAGGATAAAGTCTGTGTTTTGATGTAAACTCAATATCAATAGGCGGTGTTAAATTAGCATCATTTTGACTTGATGGTCAGATCTTTTCCTCTTAGGACTTGAAGGGATGTCTTGGTTCAAGAGAGAACCATTCAGTATCTAGAATAGGATTGATGGCTTTTATGATTACTATCCATGCTTGAGCATATGAATAGATTGCTCTATCTCTTCACATATCTACACGATGCTAGAAGACACATCAAGTTTAAAGAGATACTGAGCCTCAAGGTGAGTGGGCCTTAAGTTAACATCGCCTACTTTACCTATTCGACAGATAAAACAGGCTACATACGATGTTTTAGAAATTATTGATTAAATTTGCAAGAATATTTGAGGAGTCGAAGAGTTTTAGAGTTCAAAAAGATGAGAAATATAGATGCTTCTTATTATTGGCGTACTCAGAGGATGGACCAAATTTTTAAGACGACGGAATGCTTTAATGCATATTTGTGCAAATTATATATATAAGAATGTGTAAAATGATCAACGTTGATTCATTTGTCTATAGATGAGACAGATAGGAAGATATTGTCTGAATATCTTAAAGATGCAAGATCATCTTTTAGGGAAGTAGCTAGTAAGATAGGCGTTGCAGTAGGTACAGTCCTATCTAGAACAAGAAAGATGGAGAAGGCAGGACTGATAAAGGGATACTCGGTAGTCCTCGACCATGAAAGACTGGGCTATGAGTTGACAGCCATAACAGAGATAACTGTATCCAAGGGGAAACTTCTTGAGATGGAGCGGGAGATAGCAAAGTTTCCAAACATTTGCGCAGTCTATGATGTGACAGGCTTGACCGATGCTATTGTAATAGCTAAATTTCGTAACAGAGAAGAGTTGAGCAAGTTCACAAAAGCCCTCCTAGGGATGCCCTTCGTAGAGAGGACAAACACTCACATAGTTCTAACAACGGTCAAGGAAGATTTTAGGCTGATATGATGATCTCAAGCACTTTGATGAAGTTTTATCCACCATTCTGGAACATGAGCTTCTAAAGATAAATCTAAAGGATCATAAGGCTTTATGTCAATAATAGGAGTTCCATTTATTGCGTCTAATCCTTTCACCTTTATTATATTATTCTTTCTACCTATCAATTCAACCAGTGTAAGGCCTATAGGATTTGGTCTGTAAGGAGATCTGGTAGCAAAAACACCCACTAAAGGTAAATCTGATCTTCCTCTTGGATGGACTTTAAGGCTTATTTTCTCAGTAAAGGCTTTGTGCATATAGAATATTACAAATAAATGAGAGAAATCCTGTATACCATCTAGTGCTTCGGTCAAATCTTTCGATATTACTATCTCTGATAACAATTCTTTATCCTTTCTTATCTTATCTTCATCAGCCATCGTTCTTACATAGCCTATGGGTTTGAGGCTTAGTTTTCTTATCATAAGTTTTCACTTTGCACAAATATGAATTATGTATTAGACTTCATGAACTTGAGATGCTTTTCACCAGTCTGTCATAGATCTTGAGCTTTTCTAATCCTGCTTCTATCCCCTTTTCAGCCTCTGGTATTCTATTTTCTTCAAAAAACTTCTCTACTTCCTTAACTCTACCTATTCCCAGAATAGGTATGATGGCCAGTAGAACTCGAGAAAGCGTTCCAGTACCCTCGTAGAGCTTCCTCAATGTTTCTATGTTTACCTTTAACCACATCCAAACCACATCTCTAGCATCAGGGTTTCTTGTAGCCATCAAGATCAAGGTTCTTACATCTTGCCTCTTCACCTCTCCGCTTAGGGCAAATCCAAGAGATAGGGCTACAAGCGGCTTCTCCTTGAAGCTCATTAAAGAGCTAAGCATCCTGATTCTATCTTCGTCAGAAACGAATCCTCTGTACTTCTTTACAATCCCTTCAAAGTCATTATATGCTCTTGCGTATGCTATGGCAACAGCGTCCTTCATGTCTGGTCTTACCTTCTCGTAATCTTTGAAACTAGATCCCAACTCCTTGGCAAAACCATCATCTATCATGGCTAGCCTGCCTGCCATGATACCTCTTAACATAGAACTATTCTCATCAGTCTTCACCTGAAGAATTTTGAGCTGAGATTTGTGAAACTTCTTTGAGATTTCAGAGATTCTTGATGGAATAATCGAATATAGGAAAGCTAACTGATCTGAAACCTCGAGCACAGGAAGGTAATCCTGTTCATTATAGTATCTCTCTATGATTTTCAAATATTCGCTGAAGGTAATTTTTTTAGCCATCAGAAAGGCTAGAGCATCGGATACCATTCCCCACCTATCGAATGCTGAAAGCTTACTTTTCCACACTTTATCGTAAAGACCCTTGTAGTATACTCTATAGAAACCTGTCTGATCAATGTTTAACTTAAAGGACTCTGCGCCTTTGATGTCAATTGCCTCCTCTTCCTTGTCCAAGAGTAGCGTCTTAGACTCGCCATTAAGCTTCAAAGTAACAGGTATTGGCCAAACATCTTTTTCAGAATCGCCTGACAGGAGAAACTTTTCCTGCTTCAGCATTAACTTTCCTTTTTCCATTGTAATTGTCATAAAAGGGTATCCTGGTTTCCCTATCCATTTACTCATGATCGTCTCTATTGGTTTTCCTGACGCTTTCTCCAGTGAGCTCCAGAGATCCTTTCCAGTAGCGTTAGAAAACTTGTATTGAATGAGATAGTTCATAAGTCCTTTCCTGAAGTCGTCAGACCCTATATATGATTCTATCATTCTCAGTATACTTGCACCTTTACCATAGCTTATGGCATCGAAAATTTGCTCTATCTCACTTGGAGCCTTGATAGCAGCTTCTATAGGATGAGTGCTCTTTAGAGAGTCTCTGGCCATGGCTTCGGAAGTCTCACTGTTCAAGAAGTCCTGCCAAACTTTCCATTGTGGATATATTGCGTCTAGAGTTTTGTAGCTCATAAAAGTAGCAAAGCTTTCATTTAACCATAGTTCGTCCCACCACTTCATGGTCACTAAGTTCCCGAACCATTGATGGGCCAATTCATGTGCTATAACTTCAGCCACCCTCTTCTTGGTTTTGAAACTACTGTTCTCGTCAGCAAGTAACGCTATTTCTCTAAAGGTTATGGCACCCCAATTCTCCATCGCGCCTGCTGCAAACTCTGGTACTGCTATCAGGTGAATCTTTGGAAGCATGTAAGGTATGCCAAAGTATTGTTCATAGAACTCTATCGACTTTTTAGCCACTTCTAAAGCGAATTTCCCTTTATTCACTTTACCAGAAGTTGTAGCCACGATTAAGTCGATATTGCCCAGTTTATCCTTAACCTCCTCAAACCTCCCTATTCCTAAATAGAGCAGGTAAGTCGACATCTTAGGCGTCTTCTGAAATGATACGGTTTTCTTATCTCCTTCAACTTTTACTGATTCAACAGGCATGTTTGATATAGCGTCCAAGTCCTTGTCGATCTTAACAGTGATCTTGAATTCTGCTTTATAGCTCGGATGGTCCAAGCATGGTAGCATCCTCCTTGCATGAGCAGCCTCGAACTGGGTCGTTATCACAAATGTATTGTCATAAGGAGCTCTGTAGATGCCAACCAGTGAATCATGAATCAGTCCGGAATATGTAATTTCTAGTTCGCCCTTGAATGGGCCAGTCTTAATCATCAAATCTTCGTCCTTCATCTCGAACTTTAACTGCTTACCGCCAGCCTTCACATTGAGAATGTTTAAGCTCAGAGAGTTTAGGGTTACATCCTCCTCAGACTCAAGCTCTATCAGTACTCTCCCATTAAACTTAAGGTTCTTGAAGTCTAAGTCAAGGTATAAATCGTAATTTTTTATCTGCATAATACGCAATATAGATCAAGGCTTTAATTAGTTTATTCTTTATGATTTTTGATTTGATTATTGAAGATTCTAGTTTTAGAAATAGTCAAAACTGTATAAATTCAAGCCTAGATTTAGTTAACCATTTGCTTTATATCTTAAAAATTGATATTTAATATGGCG
>CALLJF010000021.1 GCA_938091495.1 uncultured Nitrososphaerales archaeon
CCACATTGAATAGCTTCTAGCTGATCCATGTTCTCTAATTATTACAAGGTAGAATTCGCTTAACTCTATACATATGGGGTTTTGATCATGTTATTGAAGCCCATCATAAACTTTCTTTAACTTTGAAAGTCTTGGCTTGGCATAATGCTGAAGCAATATGCCTATACTCTTTGGGCTTCTACCTTGTAATAGATTGGCTGTTATAGGGTTCTGAGTTTTATCCAATACATAATCAGCATAGCATGATCTTATTTCTTTCAAGGTGTGCTCTTTACCCAGGACCTTTTTACAAATCTCTTTAAACCTATCAATATAATAATCCCATGAGTGAGAGAAGGGTCTATCTCCCTTTCCTTTTAGCCTTAATAGGCATTCCTTAAGCTCTTGATCTATGAAGCCTCCCCACGCTCTTTTACTCTTCCCTTTATGAACCTTTGAGGCATTATATATACCATGTTCAAGGTCTATATCTTCCCAAGTCAAGCTAAGAGCTTCGCACGGTCTGCTCTGACGGCATATAAGGAGGAAGGCCTTTAACTCATCATCTTGGATTATGTTTAGAACTTTGGTTAATTCCTCATAGGTTAATCTTTCATCCTTGGCTGTTAGATCATCTATTACGTATTGGCCATCTTTGTATTTGTAATCGAACCCCTTAAGGAGATGCTCCATATCAAAAAGGCTCAAGTAAACCTTAAAGGCCTTTATGCTCTTATTATAGCCCCCTTCACTCTGTATTGATAACCATTCTGTTATAGTTTCTTTACTTATCTCTTTATACCTTAATGCAAATCTATTCATAACACTTAGATATTCCCTTTGGGTTCTAGGGCTATATTTTACTTTAAGGTAATTGGAATAGGCATCCAGATTTATATGAGATGGATTTGCTGAGCTCCGGACTGTCGCAGGTTCAAGTCCTGCCCTCGGCATAAAGTTAACTTTTTCAATAAGGAAGGTTTGTATAATCTGTTATAAAGCTCTCTTCCATGTAGTTTTCCATTTGGCAATTTATTCACCAGAGCATACTGGGCATGAGGACTCTTCTAGATGAAGGCGCTCTAACTTTTGTCAATATTTACCTGCTTTGCATCTGTTAATAAAGGGCAAGTAGAGTTACGAATCTAGAGCGATCTCTAGGGTAATTCTACGAAAAAAGATGTATGATTATTAGCGTATTGCCACAAAGACGGTAGCGGTGGAAGCCCGAGCGCCACTAATATGAAGGATAGTATCACTGATATTATCCAGTATTATCCCTGCCATGATAGCTATAACTAAGGCCTTAATCCAACCGCAGTCGAAGAAATGTTTGATTAGTGCCAGCCAAATTACTATCATAATAATTGTTCCGAGAATTGATCTAAGCAGGCTAAGAAGCAAAAAGCTGATGATTGCGCCAATTATTACTCCCAGAACTCCTGTCCAGATGGCGTCAGTGAATTTTGCCTTTTCTTTACCAACGCACCGGAGCAAGTATTACAGCAGCCACGACTATCCGTATTAGAAGTGTTGTAAAATTCATTTGAATTCCTCTACAAGCTAAGAACAATCAATCTTTCTAGTGGAAATTCGAAATATTTCCAAAAAGCTAATATATTGCTAACATAAAGGGTCTTGCATCAAAGTCGAGGTGCAAATAATGAGCAAAAAAGTAGAGGATTCACCACAGCAGAGTAGTTTCGAGTATGACTGTGATTGTGGCAAGCATTTCGTCAGAATTGGCGAAGCTGTAGCTCACATCAACAAGTTCAAGGATCATCACTTGAGAAGAATGGCTGTTTGAACCCTTAAGAATTTGAGGAGAATTTTTAACCCACTATGCTTTTTATTTGCTAGCATTCAGACTTAGAGGTCATCATAAAGGCCGCCGCCGGGATTTTCGTATTTACAAATCGAACCCGGGCTAGAGGCTCTTTGCTTTGATCCACAGGCCCCTGTGTCTACCACTACACCACGGCGGCCACGAATATACTAACAAAAAAGGCTTCGTAAAAAGTTTCTGAAAAAATTAATAGAAGTTTTTGTCTATATGTGTTGGTCTTAATGGTGCACAGCGTGCTTCGACGGGCGAACTGACCTTCTTGGGATGAGGATCCAATCGTTGTGCGCCAAGAAAGCCATATTTGACAAGGCTTAAATCAAATCCTATTGAATGAGATCTGGGCCGGTAGTCTAGTCTGGTAGTGATGCCCGCTTCGCAACTTGGCGAAATAGCGGGAGATCGCGGGTTCGAATCCCGCCCGGTCCATTTAAATTATTTTGATTATTTTGAACAGTCAAAATACTATGGGATCAAAAAAAAGGGTGTACGGAATTGACTTTGGTGCTATGGTTTTTCGACTTTCGGTGGTAGCATTCCCTTCAGTCTGTCTATGTACTCTGGAAATAGCTTGCTCAAAGCGCAAGGCGCTTCTGGCAATGGTGTCTTAAACTCAAAGTTGGCTACAGCTAATGCCATTGCGTCCACAGATGCGACTGCAGGGATTACCCAGGGAGCTGCCTCTATTACACCATACATCAACCAATCTGCACCGAAGGCAATAGGTATGGCCTGACAAGTCGCCTCAACAGCCTTGTATATGTCTATGCCCCACTTCTCTTTTACAAAGGGCTTCCAGACTGTTGTAGCGTTCGATGGTGCTCCTCCTGCTGCTAATCCTAATTGGTCTTTAACACCATAGATGGCTTTACAACTTAACCCTATGCCTGGTATAGCATTGGCAAAAGAAAGATCTACCATCATGCCTTCAATACCAGCATCTTTTGCTACGTCTATTAGACCCTTTGCGGTTGCTGTGCCCTTAAGTACTGATATGGCTCCTGCTGGACTCTTGTCCTCAACGTTGAAGGCTAGAAGTACCGATGCCTTTATGCCAGCATCTTTTATGGCAGCTACTTCTTGGGCTGCAGGTTCTGGGGGCATTATGCTGTTATGCACTATTCGATTGGAAAGCCCAACTTCTTTTACATGTTGAAGACCCGCGAGTCTCACATCTAGAGTCCATGCATCGAGTAGTATGGGATTCTCCGATTTATCTGCTACAAAGTCCAAGTACTTTGGGAAGGCTTCGGCAGATATTCCTACAACATCATACATGGATGATAGTCCACAGTCTTCACATAGACTATCTTGCTTGTTTATCAAAGCCTCTGCTGCCTTCTCATCGAAGATTCCTTCTACTGGATCTTCTACTATTTTGTGCCTCTCATAGAAGATAGTTCCTATCATAACCTTTGGATTCTCTCCCGGCTGTCCTCCGACTTTCATCTTCCCTATCCGAAAAACTTTTTGTGGCGCATTAAACTTGAACATCCCTTCCACCTGTTTCAGAATAGTAACTATAGTATATATGTGTAACGAATGTATATAACTACGTTAAATTCCGAGCAGAATGGAATCTTCAAAAAGAATCTGTAAGAAGGCTCTCTTTGTTAAGCACTCAAGTAACCCTTTGCCCTCTCCTTTTTTCTTTCAGAGAGGCTGATCACAGACTTTAAGCCTGGCTTAACCTGTTCTATGGGCATGAATTCTATGTAGCCTTCGTCACAAGCACCTTTGAATACTTGCTCACCCTTTTTCGATCTGACTATTACTGTGGACCAACCTTCGGGAGAGCCTACAGATCCTACGGATATATCTGCATGCTCAGCAGTAAAGTCTGTACAGTAGTTGCAGGCACTTCTTGCATAAGGTTTAATCTCCTCTAGAGGTATGTTTAGTGCTTCTTTGCCCTCTACATGGGCTATGAACCTGCCTTTGCTTATGGAGAACTTTGTAACGCTCTTGGGCTCTACACCCTTTGATGTCAAGAAATTGATCAGATCGTTATATCCAAAACTTTCCATGCAGAAGAGCCCTATTATTAACCTCGTCTTTATCCCAAGCCTATAGGCTGCTTTCTGAGTATATTGCATCTTTCTAGCAGCTTGAACTTCACAAGGAACTGCTACTATGCCAACTTTACTTTTTCTCTGGTTGTCTACAGCATCTTGTAATCCAATGTGAACTGGGCTCATTGTATATTTTGTACCAGCTGACTTTACCAGTTCCTTAGATGCCGAAACCACGCTGGGCCAGCCTTTCCATACACCACCTTGAACCTCGGATACTACTGCGCTATCGATGATCCCCTTGTCCATGGCGTATATCAACAAAGTTGTTGCTACTCCACCATCTTGGGCAATTTCCAACACATCTTTGGTCTTCGACCTTGCAGCATAGACTCCTATGTTAACACCTAATAGTTCATTATCATTCCGGACCCTTTTGAAGACTTCTTTATCCATCTGCTTGTAATCATAGAAGGTTCTTGGACAGGTGTGCCAACACGTTTCACACTTCTGGCATATACCTACAATCTTTGGCTTCTCGCCCTCGAAACCTAGAACTCTATTAGGGCAGCCTCCTATACAACCACCACAGAATACACACTTGCCTTTGTTTATAATTTCTAACATAAGCCCCTCAGATGTTTTAGGAACTGTTGACATTTTCACATACCCTATTAGTTATCTATCTCAAAGATAATTTAAGGATTTTGCTCAAATCCTATAACAATTGCAACTCGATAATAATGATTAAAGAGCTTCTTTAGGTGAGTTCAAACTGTCATAAGATGGAGTCTATAATTTACTTTTTACAATGGTCAGTCCTTTGCGTATTTGATTACAAGTTTTTCGAGTTCTTCTACTGAAGGGCTCAAGAATCTCTCCAAAAGCTCGCCCTTTTTGAAGACTACATAAGTAGGCAAAGAGAAAATGTAGTACCTGTTTGCAATCTTCTTATATTCATAATTTTCAAATACATTAAACTTTGCAAAGATCATTTTATCACCATACTCTGCTGCCAATCTATCAAAGCTCGATGGTATTATCAAGCAAGCTGGACATGTAATCGCCCAAAAGTTTACTATTACAGGCTTTTCTGAGTTTATTATTTGGTCAAAGTTTTCTGGTTTAAGTTCTAATGGTCTATGCCTACTTTTTTCTAATGCCTCTAATAACTTGTCTGGATCTTCATTCATAACTTAGATTAGGAACAGGCATTATTTAAGGTTAGAAAGCCTTTGATTAAAGTTCTTTGCTTATTATACTTCTGATTCCATCTCTAATTACTTTAAATATTTAGTTATGGTCTTCTCGAGATTCTTCTCTCCGACTGCGCCTATTACCACATCTACAGGTTTGCCCTTCACAAATATAATGAAAGTAGGTATAGAGAATACTTGATACTTGTTGGCTATGTCTCCATTTTCATCAACGTTCAACCTACCGAAGATCATCTTATCGCCATATTTCTTTGCTAACTTCTCAAACACAGGTAGCATATACCTGCATGGTGCGCACCATTCCGCCCAAAAGTCCACTATTACAGGTTTGCTAGAGTTTATCGTCTTTTCAAAGTTATCTGATGAAAGGTTCGAAGGTTCTTTTGTCTCCATTTTTGTTTCAGTCATCTGGGCTTTTTCCATGATGGATTTAGCTTTTTCTTCTAGAATCTTATTAAGTTCTGGGTCACTCACAATAAGATAGATGAAAAGTTCCTATTTAAGGATTACAGGTCCAAGAGGAAACGAAGAGTAACTCCTTTTTTACTTTTCTTTATCTCCATCATATGGTAAGTTACTGCTTTAACTTCAGTCTTAGGCTCATGCTTAGTGATGTCTAAGTCCTCGCCTCTCCCTATGGCTTCTAACTCATAATTGCTATTCTTCTTACTTATCTTCACATTGAAAGATGAATAAACCCTTCCTTCAGATGTAACTTTTATGAGCAAATCCTCTAACCAGTTGTACAAAAGGCTCTTCAAATCCCAGCCATTCACTTTTATATAATCCTCAATCTTTTCATCAATTTTTTCTATGTGGACCATCGTATCTACCAAAGCCATACCAGCGCTCTCGAAGGCTTCTTCCAAATTCTTGCCATGGGCCTCTATGAAGGCATCTACCATATGTTCAAGGAAATTATAGTTCTTCTTTCTAGGCAATGCTCTTCAATATATTATTAATTATGGAGTTGATAAGAATTTGTTTATTATTAGAGCCTTAACGCTGACTTTAATCCTTTGTAGCGATTACGAATAGTGACTTCTGTTACTCCTGCTGCTTCGGCTATGTCTTTCTGAGTCTTGTTCTCTCCTTCCAACACACATGCAACATATAGCGCTGCTGCAGCTAGACCCATAGGGTCCTTACCTGCCGATGTCTTCATTTCCTCAGCCCTCTTCAGTATCTCTAAGGCTCTTCTCTTTGTCTTCTCTGAGAGTTTCGCCTTGCTAGTAATCCTGGAGACACATTTCACTGGATCCACAACAGGCATCTTCAAATCCATCTCTCTAAGAAGCAGGCGATAGCATCTCGCTATGTCCTTCTTTCTAATGTTGCTTACAGCGCTTAAGTCTTTAAGAGTCCTAGGAATCTCTGTGTCTCTGCATGCTGCATATAAAGCTGCGGCTATTAAAGCTGATATGGATCTTCCTCTCACTAGTCCTCTTTCTAATGCCTTGCGATAGATGTAGGCAGCCCTCTCTATAACAGCATCACTCACATTGAGCTTGTCGGCAAGTCTATCTAATTCACTAAAAGCCTGTCTTAAGTTCCTGTCTGCGGGTTCATGAACCTGACTTCTGCTATCCCAAGTGCGAAGGCGTTCTATTGTAGCCCTCATAAAGGCTGGGAGGGACTTTCCTGAAGCATCTATATCCTTGCTACCGATGACCGTTGCTAAACCCATATCGTGCATAGCAAGGGATGACGGTATTCCTGTGCGACTCCTGTCCTCCTTTTCCTCTTTAGAGAAGGCGCGCCACTCTGGACCAACCTCTTCTATCTTCTCTTTAACTACAAAGCCACAGTTGCTACAGAATAGTTCACCACTTGTAGAGTCCACTATCATAGGCCCTTTTCCACACTTAGGACATTTGTCTATTGATCTCTGTTTATAAAGATCTGAGAGTTTTCTTTCAGAAACCAAAGTATGCACCAAAAGGTATTTATAATAGCACTATTTGGATATATAAGCTTTTCGATAATGGGCTCTAGTGCTCTCAGTTTATTATTTGATAAACTTAAATAATCATGCTAAAAATATGTAACAGAGCATTATCAATGCTTATATCTTCCCAGTTTTGCATGAATGTTAAGGGTGCTCTCTATGAGTCAATCGAGTGAAGAACAGTTCACACCAGCAGAAGTCTTGCAGATAGTAGGAAGGACTGGAGTAGCGGGAGAAATCACACAAGTCAGAGTGAGGATAATGGAGGGAAAAGACAAAGGTAGGATATTGACTAGAAACGTCAAGGGCCCTGTTAGATTGGGCGATATATTGATGCTTAGAGAGACAGAAAGAGAAGCTAAAAAGATAAAATAGGCGTTGGCTCATGTTTGCTCAAAAAAAGTGCAGTTTTTGTGGTAAGGATGTAGCCTTAGGTTACGGAATAATGCTTGTAAGAAACGACGGCTCGATATACTGGTACTGCTCATCAAAATGCAGAAAGAATTCGTTAAAACTGAGAAGAGACCCTCGTAAGCTTAAGTGGACTACCTTTTATAAGAAAGGGAAAGGATGATGAAGGATAGGACACTTATCCTTATCAAGCCAGACGCAGTAAAAAAGGGTCTTATAGGAACTATTCTCTCAAGGTTTGAAGATAAAGGATTCAGAATTGCAAAGTTAAAGATGATGAAACTATCTGAAGAAGACGCAAAGAGGTTTTATGAGGTTCATGTGAGTAAGCCTTTCTTTAATGATTTAGTCTCTTTTATTACATCTGGTCCAATTGTAGCCGCCTTAGTTGAAGGAAAAAACGTTCAAGAAACAGTAAGGAAGATGATAGGACCCACAAACCCTAAAGATGCTCCAAAAGGCACAATACGTGGAGACTTTGCAACGAGCATAACAGAGAACGCTATACATGCTTCAGACTCCCCTGAAAGTTTCTTAAAGGAGTATAAGGTCATCTTTGGCTCTGATCGAGATCATTTTCCTTGACAGAACCTTTTTCAGCAAAATTCAAATAAACCTTATGTTACTTTACACTACCCCCAAGTGAGAGAATGAACGTTATAAGAGAGACCCAGAGCATCTGTCCTGAGTGTAATAAAGTTCTCTCAGCAAAGATATTCGAAAGGGATGGAAAGGTTTGGATCAAGAGGGAATGCCAGGATCACGGTGAAACTGAGGAGCTATATTGGGGCTCTTATGAGATGTATATGAGGGCTAGCAAATTCAACTTAGAAGGTAAAGGGATAGAGAATCCTAGCATAAAAAAAGAAGCCATAGACTGTCCTTCTGATTGTGGTCTTTGCAAGGATCATCTTACTCATACTACTTTGGCAAATATCGTTGTTACGAATCGGTGTGATCTGTCATGCTGGTACTGCTTTTTTTATGCTGAGAGGGCAGGGTATGTCTATGAACCAAGCTTAGAACAGATAAGAGAAATGGCAAGAAATCTAAGAAATGAAAGACCAGTCCCTGGGAATGCTGTTCAACTGACAGGGGGAGAACCGTGCCTTAGAGAGGATTTGATAGAAATAATAAAGACAATAAAGGGAGAGGGCATAGATCATGTCCAGTTGAACACCGATGGTATAAGGCTTGCAACAGATCCTACTTTAGCAAAAAGGGTCAGAGAGGCGGGTACTAATACAGTCTACCTTAGCTTCGATGGTTTAACTCCAAAAACGAACTTCAAGAACCATTGGGAGATTCCTAGCATATTGGAAAATTGTAGGAGTGTAGGGCTTGGTATAGTCTTGGTACCAACAGTCATAAAAAGCATCAACGATCATGAAGTAGGTGGCATAGTCGATTTTGCATCAAAGAACATAGATGTAATAAGGGGTGTAAACTTTCAACCTGTATCTCTCACTGGTAGGCTCACAACAGCTGAACGTGACAAGTATAGGATAACGATTCCAGATGTAATTCAAAGGATAGAGGATCAGACCAACGGTGAGATTAGCAAGGATGACTTTTATCCAGTACCTTGCACTGGTCCTATAACAAGGTTCATAGAAGCTTTGACAGGTAGAGCCCATTATGAACTCTCGGTTCACTTTGCCTGTGGAGCAGCAACTTACCTCTTCAAAGAAGGCGATAGGTTAATCCCTATAACTAGGTTTGTCGATATAGATGGATTGTTCGAATATCTGGATGAAAAAGCTGATGAGATAGAAAGAGGCAAGAATAGGTATTGGGTGGCTGTAAAAGTTCTATCAAGGCTTGGCAAGTTCATAGATAAGGAGAAGCAACCTAAAGGATTGAATTTATCAAAGATAATAATCAACGCTCTAATAAGGCACAATTACGAAGCTTTAGGAGAGTTCCATCATAAGACACTATTCATAGGTATGATGCACTTTATGGATAAATACAATTACGATATAGAAAGGGTAAGAAGATGTGGGATTCATTATTTGGTTCCAAACGGTTTGATAATACCCTTTTGCGCCTTTAACGTCATCCCTGAATGGTATAGAGACAAGATTCAGAAGGATTTTGGTATATCTATTGAAGAATGGGAAAAGAAGACTGGGAGAAGGATAAAGGATGATTTTTACGTTAGAAAAGTAAAGCGTGAAGAATTGGCCGAGGCAAAAATGGCATAAATCTTTAGAACCGTCTTAAAATCATAAAGTCTGCAAGGTCGATTAAATGCCTCTTTGCGTTAGTATCTTTTAAGGATTTTAATCTTTGCTTCGCTTCGATAGCATAACGCTCAGACATCTTTCTCAAATAAGATAGTTTGTCATTTTGCTCTATCTTTAAGGCATTTGCTACTTTATCTTCTTTGCCCCAATCTTGTATATCGTCTTGTATCTGATAAGCTGTGCCAAGAAGATGACCATAGTTAGATAGAGCCTCAATCTCATCTTCATTACCTCCACCTACTATTCCGCCTATCTTTGCAGAGGCTTCAAAAAGTGAAGCAGTCTTTTGAGAGATCAATTTTAAGTATTCATCCCAGCTTAGTTGATAAATCTTTGGATCGATCTTTAATTCACCGAATTCGCCTTCACACATGCGAAGGGCGACTGATGATAGCTCCTTTGCAATTTTCTTATCCTCGTATCTTGAAGCTATATCTAGTATTATCCCAAATACAAAGTCTGCAGTCAGGAGAGACGCGCCTAGACCATACCTGATGTGAAAAGCTGGTCTATTACGTCTCAGAATTTCATTATCTAATATATCGTCATGAATTATGGATTCTGTGTGAAGGAGCTCTATAGCCACTGCTACAGGTAAGGCATTTGTATCCCTTTTTCCTATGCTCTCTGCTGAGAGTAGAAGAATTATCGGCCTGATCCTTTTCCCGCCTTCTAAGGCATATCGTAAAGAGCCATAGAAATTTGATTCTTTATAACGGTTTAACTCGACCTTTATAGCCTCCTCTATTTGGGAATAATAGCCCTTCATCCTTTCCATAAGAATGCTAATGGTTAAGGGTTCTTCATCCTTCACAAAGAGGCAACTCCATCATGCACGATTTTATGAAATTTAGCATATTTACACTTTACGGTCTGAAGATTAGTATGAATTTTGCCGAAATTTGCTATTCACAAGTTAATACATGAAATCATTCTATCTGAGCCTTTATTATCATAAAAACTGGCCCTCTTAAGTCAATCCTTTTGTTCCTGCTTGTAATAAATCGTAACGCATCTTCTTTCACCTTTATATTAAGCTCTCCCGATGTGCTGATCATAGCCCTCTTCATAAAGAACTCTCTATTCCCTAATTCTATGGCTTCTTCTATACCATTGGCCACAAATGCTGCTAAAGAATCTACATACCTTATCCCAGTTGGTACTCCATGTTCCCTTGCATTCTTTATCAATTCACTACTTGATAATTCTTTATCTTCTTTTGGAATCCCTAAGATGTCTCCATTGTAAACTACTATTTCGTTGAAGGCTGCTCGCCCTAAAAGTTTTTTTCCTACTTCATTTTGAATTAGCTTTACTATTACTCTTCTTCCAAGAATTTTGCCATCATACGCAGTATACTCAAAGGGGCTAGGAGCATCCCCATAAATTTCACAAGCTTTAATGATAGCAGCTTGTATTTCCTTGCCTTGTTCAGTTCTAGGAATCTTATCTATGGTAATTAAAGAAGCTATCTCTGAATCAGATAGCTCCAACTCAGCGTAGAATTGAGGATAGACTAATTTGCGAATGTCTGAGAAACCATAGATGGCCATCGTCAATCTCTCAGCTCCTAGACCCACGTTTAAAACTGGATGCCTTATTTCATACTTTTCAAGAACAGCATTATCATAAATCCCAAAATCTGCAACTTCGACCCAATCCTTTTGGCTTTTTGTTCTTATAAAGACTTCAGTTTCTGTATCCTTCTCATAGTAACTAGCACTTCTTTTCTTTTTGACACACTTTATCTCCTCGATTCCAAAAGGCTTTAGCAACCCTTCAGCAACGCTCTTTGCATCCTCTAAGCTCAGTTCCTCATTCATTATAACACTTGAGGCTGAATGATAGCACCTAAGATGAGTTGCATCTAGAGTTTGTTCCCTTCGAAAGCAGACATCTATAGAAAAGAGCTTTATAGGAAGCTCTCTACCTTGAAATTCTTTTAAAGTTAAGAACCATCCTGATGTCATGTGGCTTCTAAGAGTAAGATTGGTAGCAATGGCTCTTTTCTGCTTTAGTTCAGGAAAGGCGCTTAATATAATCGAAGCTTTATCTTCGTCTATTGAAAGAGCGTCAGCAAGCCTAGGAATTAGATCCTCCCCATCGAATATCCCCTTTTTATAATCGTGGAAGATCTTCTGTAATGCTATCTTTTTCTCATGTTCAAGGGTGAATCCGATCTTCTTAAGGAGATCAAGTTTATCTTGGCTAATCCCTATATCAGGTCTAGGGAGAGTTGCGAGATAGAAGCATCTGTCTAGTATAGTCGGAGCCTCGTTTCCCCATTGCTTGTAAATCTCTTTTTCCTCAATGAAGATAGGATTGTAGACTTCTTTGAAGCCTAGATCAAGATAAGCATGCCTTAGCTTATCCATGACTTCTGAAAGGGGATGCTTTTCGGCCCTTCCTTGCTTTATAGTCAACAATATTACCTTCCCTGTGATGAACCTATTTTCTAGGATAATAAATTTATAAAAATGGCATAAATATATTTGACGTATAGGTAACGTCTAAGAAAGGCATGAGCTATGGGAATAAACATATAAGTAAGCCATATTTTCTTGATTCATAAGTAGGTATAGGGATTGCGAACACCATGTGAAATCGTGGTTAAGTATATGTTACCTGCCTTCCGCTCTTATGTGGCCAAAGTTCTTATCAACGAATACCATCTCTCTCAAGTGATCGTGGCAAAGCGTCTAGGGACTACTCAAGCTGCGATAAGTCATTACATGGCGTCAAAAAGAGGGAACAAAAAGCTAGTCCAATTTGAAAGTGTGCCTTTGATGAAGGATATGGCACGAGAAGTGGCAAGGAGAATAGCCAGTGGAAAGTACTCTCCTGTGGATGTTCTGCCATACTTTTGTAAAATGTGTAAAGCCTTCAGAACCCATGATGTGCTCTGCGTTTTACATAAAGACCTTGTAGTCCTT
Source organism: uncultured Nitrososphaerales archaeon (assembly GCA_938091495.1). Taxonomy (GTDB): domain Archaea; phylum Thermoproteota; class Nitrososphaeria; order Nitrososphaerales; family JACAEJ01; genus JAVZMU01. The sequence continues at coordinate 12,593 of CALLJF010000021.1, forward strand.
CCTAGCGAATGTGATGTATGTCCTCAACTGGAGCATCTCTAAGAAGTTCGAATATAAGACTTACTAGCTTTTTTAGTCTTGACACAAAGTTTATAGATGCTTATCTTATGCCAAGATCTTGGACAAAAACTTTCAGAGCCGGGGTGGCCGAGTGGTTAGGCGGTGGGCTGCAGACAACTTAACGCAAAGCTGGGACCCGCTTTATGCAGGTTCAAATCCTGCCCCCGGCTTTTATGCTAAAAATAATATTTCCTTTACAAATATGATGAATTAAAAGGGCAATATCGCTCTTGAATCAACCTATGCTTCCTAGAAGTTCTGAAATATATGTTGATGCGCTAGATGCCATTAGCCCTGGGTATATGCCTAATATCAAAGCAAGAGCAGCAAGGATCATTATAGGTACAATCATTATCATAGGCCCTTCGTTTGCATGCATCGTTTTCTCTGTAGGTTGACCATAAAAGACTCTTCTAACAGTCCATAAACCATAGCTGGCAGTCAATACAGATGCAACTATGGCTAAAGATGTTATCAGCACTCGAATTGAGTTTGGCTCTAGGAGATGACTAAAGCCTTGAAGAGCTGTATACATGGAACCTGTAAATATGTATAGCTCAGCCCAGAAGCCTATTATGTAAGGAAAGCCCATCAACCCAAGAAAGCCTATCAGCGTGGCTATAGCTGTATAAGGCATCTTTGCTGCAAGGCCGCCTAGCTCTTTTATACTCCTAGTCTTAAACTCGTGTATCAAAACTCCTGAGACCATGAAGAGTACAGCCTTTCCTAGACCATGACTGACATAGAGTAATACAGCACCAACTAATCCTATAGTTGAAACTGAAGCTATGCCGAATAGCATATAACCCATCTGACTTATGCTTGAGAATGCGAGGAGCCTCTTTATATCATCTTGAGCTAAGGCCATGTATCCTCCGTAGGTCATGGTCACCAAGGCTAGAACTGACAGTATTAGCATGAACTGTGGTGTTGAGGCTTTAACAACTGCTGGGAATCCTGTGTAGACTATTCTTATGGCAGCGTATCCTCCTATTCCTATCATGGCAGGTGAAAGGAGAGCGCTTATTGGTGTAGGAGCTTCAGCATGGGCATCTGGAAGCCATGTATGGAGAGGGAATATAGCCATCTTCACGAACAGACCTAATAGCATTGCTACAACTATGGCAATTTGAACACCTAACTCTATACCTACCATGCCTTGAGATACTTCGAATATTTCAAAGGTATTTGCTATGAAGCCAGTGGCAACTATACCAGCAAGCAGAGAAAGTGCGCCTGCCTCTGTGAACATGAAGTACTTGAAGGCTATCTTTTCTCTCAACCCTGTACCCCAGACTCCTATCAAAGCCCATGATGGTATCAACATTAGTTCGAAGAACAGGAAGAAGGCAGCAAGGTTTGTGACAAGGACAGTTCCTATCATCCCAGATGCATATAGAAGGTATAATGCGAAGTATTGACCTAGTGCATGCTCATGCTCCATGTATTTTACAGAGTATATTGAAATGAGAGTGCAAAGTATGGATATGATAAGAGCTATAGGTGTGCTGAGACCGTCAGCCCTCAAAGTAAAGCTACCTAGGCTTAAACTTCCAATTTTGGGAAGCCATGAATAAGATGCCTCTATAGCCTCTAAACTTGGCTCTAAGAATAGCCTTAATTGAATATATCCTATGAGAATAGTTGAGTAAAGCAAGATTACTGATGACAACCAACCAGTTTTCTCCTTAAGGCGATTGCCAAGGACTAAAGCCAAAACAGAGAACGCAGCCGGTACTATTATCGATTGGAAAAGAATGAAGCTATTATCTTCTATTATCATGTCATCACACCAGAACCATATAAACCAGTATCAAAAGCAAAATTATTCCAGCTATCATTCCTATGACATTATAGTTCAGGAGTCCTGTGTGTGTTCTTCTGAAACGGTTAGAGAAGCCTCTTACAGCATTTGCCAATACATAGTTGAACTTGTCTATGCCACCAATCTCTATATGCTTCAAAGCCCAGTTACTGAAGGATATGGTCGGATACACGAATACCTTGTAAAAGAAGGCATTGACATACCATCTTCTGAATAAAAAGTTCCATAAGGACTTTAAAACTCCTTTAGATCCAACCAGTTTGGCTGGGTCTGGGGATCTTCTGATATATAGCTTATAGGCGATGAAGGCGCCTATGGCAAGGACAGTCAAAGATGTTCCTATGGTTATGATAACTGCTAGCTCTTGTGGCAATGCTCCTTCAGTTGCCAATTCTGCTGCCAATAGAGTTGAAGAATGCTCCATTCCTAGCAGTCTGCTTAGGTAACTTTCGAATGTATGCTCGAGCCATCCTCCAAAGCCGCCTAATGGGAGTAAAGTAATGGCACCTATGCCAAAGAGTACTGTTGCAACGGCCAAAATAGAGTACGGTATCCACATGACCTTTGGGGCTTCATGAACATGATGTCCTTCGTGTTCAAGTTCATGAATATGCTTGCTCTTCTTGCCTAAAAATGTCAAAGAGAGCATTCTGACGCTATAAAAGGCAGTTATGGCTGCTGTTATGGCAGCTAGTGCAAACATGATCGGTTGTCCAGCCAATAGAGTAGATTCTAATATGAGGTCTTTGCTCCAGAAGCCACTGAATAGTATAGGAACACCCATCAGAGAGAAGGCGGTTAGAGTCATGCTCCAAAATGTTATTGGCATCTCTTTCCTTATCCCACCCATATGATGCAGAAACCTTGATTCAACAGCGTGAATTACAGCTCCCGCAGTCAAGAATAGGGCTGCCTTGAATATAGCATGGCTCATGAGATGAAAAACCCCTGCTGTATACCCTATGAAGAATTCGAAAGTGGTCCCAGCAACCCCAAGGGCTAGCATCATGTATCCAAGCTGACTAACCGTTGAGTAAGCAAGGACCTTCTTTATTTCATTAGATGTTATAGCCTGGGTGCCAGCTACAAAGGCTGTTATAACGCCTATCCATGCAACAACATAGAAGAAGGAACCCATCTCTGGATAGAATTTTGAAGCTACATACATTATGGGGAATAACCTGCCTACTAAGTATACGCCTGCTTTAACCATCGTTGCTGCATGTATTAAAGCGCTAACAGTAGCGGGGCCTGCCATGGCATCTGGTAACCACTCCATGAGAGGTAGTTGGGCTGATTTGCCTATAGGACCACCAAAGAGCAGAATAGCCGCCGGAACCAGAATCCACATGAATTCATGAGGCAAGTGCTCAACCTTCTCGATCAATTCCATGTAGCTTAGCGTGCCAGTAAAGGCTACTATAATTACAATGCCTATCAAAAGGCTTATGTCCCCGATTCTAGTAGTTATGAAAGCCTTCATCCCACAGTGTGAAGGTGGATAAGCTTCTGGAGGTTCGCCTACCCAAGTCTTAAGATAATCTTCTTTAGCATCCCTATACCAGAAGCCTATCAAGGCATAACTACAAAGCCCTACCCCTTCCCATCCAAAGAGAGTTTGAACGAGATTCTCCGACATAACAAGCAGGAGCATGTTTCCTATGAAAAAGTTCATAAAGAACCAGTATCTAGTCAGACCTGATTCTCCTTTCATATAACCAAGAGAGTAAACCATTATCAGGAAGCTTATCACAGCTACAACATTTGCCATTATTATGCTGAGCGGGTCTACCAGAACGCCAAACTCGATCTTCGATAATACTGGAAATCCTTCTAACTCTATCCAAGGTAAGACTTCCCATTTAGGTAATTCTTCTACGCTAAATAGCAATGGTATCAGCATTATAGTCATTGAAGCAGCTAGGAAAGAGAATAGAACAGCTCCATAATCCCTCAACCTCGGATTTATCTTAGCCAACAATGGAGTTAGGAAAGCCCCGATCATGGGAAAGAGCCAAGATAACCAAGCAGGTATCGTTTCTATTCCTACTGTAGGTACTATTGCCAACTACATCAACCTCCTATTAACCCTAACAACGATTTAGTGGCCACTTCAGCAAAGCCCATTATTTCGAAGGGCCACAACCCTAATATGACAGTTATCAAGCCCAATATAACCACAGGCAATACCATTAAGATTGGCACTTCGTGTGCTCTTTCAACTTTTGGCTTTGGCGCTCTCAACATAAGGCGCTGCATAAGCCATAAATAATAAGTTGCTGCGAAGATAGCATTTAGCACTACTAGACTCGTAGTCACGACCATGAAAGTGTTGCCAGGTACTGTGAAACCAGCAAGTATTATGAATAGCTTGCTCCAGAAGCCACTAAGAGGTGGGACGCCTGCTAATGTCAATAATCCTAATGAGAAAGAAGTTCCTGTCCAAGGCATCTTTTTCCCAGCGCCTTCTAGATCAACTAGATCTCTAGTCCCAGCTTCGTGTATGAAACAACCAGCACCAAGAAAGAGAAGCCCCTTGCCTATTGCATGATTGAAAATGTGAAATATTGCTCCCATTGTGGCTAGTGTGGCTATGCTGTAGCCAGCTGCACCATATATATTCAGAGCATATGCACCGATGCCAAAGCCAAAGACGATGTATCCTATGTTGACTATGCTCGAGAAAGCAAGAAGGCGTTTTATGTCTCTTTGAAGTAGAGCCATGAAGTTGGCTACGCTTAACGTTATGATACCAAATATCACTAACGTTGTACCGAAATCAAAGGCAATTGGGTCAAATATTGTGAAAAGGATTCTTGCAATAACGTAAACCCCTGCCTTTATGACCACTCCGGATAACATGGCGCTTATCCCACTTGGAGCTGCTGGGTGAGCATCCGGAAGCCAGAAGTGAAATGGCACTATCGATGCTGTCACACCAAAGCCTGCTATTATGGCAACGATGATAAGATATAATATCTGTAAAGGAATCTTCAATGTAGGAATGATGGCCGCAAGTTGAGATATATTCAAAGTTCCCGTCAATCCATAAAGAATGGACATGGCATAAAGAGCAGTTAAAGAGCCAATGGTACTCATAACAAGGTACTTAAAGCTGGCTTCTATCGGCTCCCAACGGTACTTCCTGAATGCTACTAAAGCATAGGAAGAAAGACTCATGGCCTCCCAAAAGATGAACAAATTGAACAAATCTCCTGCAAAAGAAATCCCAACCAAACCTGCAACAAGGACCATAAGCAAAGAGTAATACTTGTCTAAACCTGTATCATCTTCCATATATTTGACTGAATATATTGAGACAAATAAGCCCAAAAGGCAGAATAGAAGAGCCATAAAGACGCTAAATTGATCTACAAAGAAAGATACGCCTCCCATCTTTGGCTCGTAGGGGCTTAAGAAGTAAGTCAGTTGCCCTTGCCTTTGAACTTCTTCATAGATGCCTAACAAGCTGTATAGGGATAAGCCGAAAATGATAACGGCAAAGGCATCTCTTACCTTCTCAAACTTTAAGGCTCTGCCAAAATACTCTATTAGTGGAGTTAGTAGCGCTCCTGTGAAGAGTATGATTATGGGCTGTAAAATTATCCATGATTCAGGCATATTCACCACCTCAACCTACTCGTTTTCTTAAGATCGATCGAGCCATAGTGTCTATATGCTTGAATGGTTATCATCAAAGCAAGGCTGGCTACGGCTGCTCCGATGACTATCGATATTGCTACAAAGTACTGAGCTAAAGGTAGCAAATCTCCATCTAATATTGTGAAAACTAGGAAGTTTAGATTAACACCTGCTGTTACAATTTCAAGACCTATAATAGTTCTTATCATATTTCTTCTCACAACAATCCCATAAAGTCCGATTATGTAAAGAAATATTGCAGTTATAGCATATAATGTGAAGTCAGGAGTACTCATATTCACTCCTCCTCTTCAATCTCCTCCTCAGCGTAACCTTCAATTGCTGTCTCTTCAACATGAACTTCAGGCTTTTCGGCACGAAATAGAGAAGAAAGACCTGAAATTGCAGCGAGTATAACAAGGACGAGAAAGATCATGTCAAACCATCTATAACCCCAAAATATTTTGAATATATCTTTAGGTGAAGGCGGTAATATTATAGACGATGCGTAAAATACTATTGAGAGGAACAAAGGCGAAATGAATATTACAAATAATATCACAATAAGGGCACCAAAAAGTCTCACAGCTTGGGACATCTTTACCACCTTTTAATTGTATGTAATGTGATTAAAATTAGAATAACTACTGCTCCTGCATATATAAGAATCTGAAAGATAGTTGCATAAGGAGCGTTGAGCACGAGAAAAAGAAGAGCTGTAAGAACACTCATAAACAAGAATGCTACAACAGAGTGAATTACTCTCTCAAGCTTAACTGCGAGGAATGCTGTAATCAATGTTGAAGCAATCAAAAACAACTCGTATATTTCTGCCATAAGTTAAACCTCCATTACCCCCTAAATTTTCTAAGATTTAAATTATTTGTTTTTAAAATCAAAAGGTTTAAAAAAGGACTAAAAAACTCCTCTATAAGGAGTCGTGAGCGCTTTATGAGCGACACATTTAACCTGCTGGCTCTAAGTTTATATTTCTTGATTTCTGTTTTAACATCTATATCTCTTTACGGAATGGGCCTAACTTTTGGTGAAAGAAAGCCAAATAAAGAGAAGAACATGTCTTTCGAGTGTGGACAGGTTCCAATCGGAAAGGCACACATAAGAGTTACTGTGCATTATTATCCTTACGCTCTTATATATGGAGTTTTTGCAGCCTTTGCAATCCTTATGCTCATCTCTGCGCCTTATCTTGCCGAATTCGAACTTAAAACCATTCAATTCAACTTGATAGGCCTTCCTCTCATAGCGATAATAGTTTTAGCAATAGTATTGATGATTGCAGCAATTTCTTTAAAAAATGCAAGATTATGAAGGTGTTAAAAATGCTTGAAAAAATCAGAAAAAGTTTCATGAATATAAAACTTCTTCGAAAGGTTTTTAATTGGGGGAGGGCGTGGTCTTTATGGTCTGTGCATCTAGAGACTGGTTGTTGTGGTCCAGAGGATATGGCAAGAGCATGCGCAAGGTTTGATACAGAACGTTTTGGGACCCTTCCTTTCCCCACATTAAGAGAATGTGATTTGATATTCGTGACAGGCTTTGTCACAAAAAAGATGGCAAAAAGGCTTAAGTTAACTTATGAGCAGATGCCAGAACCAAAATATGTCATAGCTATTGGGCATTGTGCAATTTCTGGTGGATTATGGTGGGACTCTTATAGCGTAGTCCAAGGCGTAGATGAAATTTTACCTGTTGATGTTTACGTTCCAGGATGTCCTCCAAGACCTGAAGCCTGGATTCAAGGAATAAGGATGCTACAGGAAAAAATTGCTAAAGAGGGTTTGAAGAAATAATGAGTGTAGAAGAAAAAGTTATTGAGAGTGTCAAGACAAGATTTCCTGAAGATATAATCGAAGCCAAGGTCAAAAGAAAGAATAGAGTCTCTATATCTGTTAGAAGTAATAGAATTTATGATATCGGATTATTCTTAAGAGATGAGCTCGGGTTTAATCATATTACTTCAGTATCAGGTGTTGATTACATTGATATGAATGAACTTGAGGTCATTTACACTATTTGGTCAATAGATAAAAAGATTTTAGCAAGCTTACGAACAAAAATTCCAAGAGATAATCCAACCCTTAAATCTCTCATTAACGTATGGGAAGGGGTGCTTTATCATGAAAGAGAAACATGGGAGATGTTTGGGATAAAGTTTGAAGGACATCCTGACTTGTCCTCACTTCTCCTCCCTGAAGAATGGGATGGCCCACCACCACTCCGCAAGGACTTTCTCCTTCCAGAGACTCCTCAAGAAAAGTTAGAGGAGAAGATCAAAAGGGCAGGTGGTTGGTGAACGTGTCTGTAATGAAATTAAGTATGGGGCCTCAGCACCCTATAACAGGGCACTTTAGGTTTATTTTAGATGTTGATGGTGATTTAGTTTTAAAGCTTGAACCAGATATAGGTTATACTCACAGAGGAATAGAGAAACTAGCTGAGAAAAGAACATACCTCCAAAATTTACCAGTTATTGAGAGAGTTAATAGCTATTGCGATAGTGCAGGAACGATGCTTGGATACCTAGAAGCTATAGAGGAGTTGATGGGTTTAGAGGTACCTGAAAGAGCTAAGTATCTTAGAGTTATAGCTGCCGAATTAAATAGAATAGCTAGCCATCTATATGCTGCATGTCTATTCTCAGTTGCAACAGGGCTCGAAACCATGTTAATGTGGCCCATTAACGATAGGGAGTTAGTATTGGATCTACTTGAGAAGTTAACAGGGCAAAGAATTACTTACACATACCAAACTATAGGAGGAGTTCGCTTTGATATGCCAGAAGGATTTAAGGAGGAAGCCCTAAAGAGACTTGATTATCTTGAGAAAAGGACCGAAGACTACTATAAGATGCTACTATGGAATCATACATTTCATATGAGGACGAAAAAAGTTGGCATATTGAAACCATCCGATGCCATAAAGTTAGGAGTAGTGGGCCCAAACCTTCGAGCTTCTGGAGTTAAGGTTGATGTTAGAAAGGATGAGCCTTATGAAGTTTATGACAAATTTGACTTTTCGATACCAACAGGGAAGAATGGCGACTCCTATGATAGATTAGAAGTGAGGTTTAAGGAAGTGGAGCAGAGTATAAACATATTGAGGCAAGCGTTAAAAGATATACCAAAAGGGCCTATAAAGAAATGGGCGCCGCCAATAGTGCCCAAAGGTGAAGCTTACACTAGGGTTGAAGCAGCCCGAGGAGAGTTTGGCTACTACATTGTAGCGGATGGAACTATGAAGCCGTATAGGCTTAAGATGAGCCCTCCATCTTTCAGAAATCTAATAGCACTCCCTCACTTATGCAAGAACGTGCCACTTGGTGATATACCTGTGATATACATAAGCCTTGACCTGATACCCATGGATGTAGACAGGTGATAAAAATGATACCGATATTGAGTTTTTCTGAGTTTATCGAGTTAATATTGAAGGTTTTGATCTTTCCCGGCCTAGCGTTCCCATTATTATTTGCCATGATAGTGATCTGGTTTGAACGTAAATTCCTTGCAAGGATAATGCTTAGAATAGGACCGCTTCACGTAGGGCCTCTCAATAGAACAGGATTATTCCAACCAATCGCCGATTTCCTCAAGCTGATTCAGAAGGAGATCATAGTCCCAGATAATGCCTATAAATTCCTCTATAATATTGCTCCGATAATGGCATCCATAGTCGCTTCGATGAGTGTAGCCTTCATACCATACGCTCCAAAGCCAGACGGTGGCTACTGGATGATATACTACACGCCATTGAGCTTATTGGTAATTTTAGCTATCTTCACTGCTAGACCGTTCATAATGGTTGGGGCAGGATGGGCATCTAATAGCAAGTACTGCACTATAGGTGCATTGAGGGCTGCTTTGCAACTCCTGGCTTACGAAGTACCTATTACACTTTCCTTAGCTAGCATAGTGATAATGAGTGGGACTTTTGACTTGGCCAAGATCGTTGAGACTCAGTCATCAATTTGGTTCATAATCCTTCAACCCATCGGCTTCATAGTCATATTAATCGCTATGATGGCTGAACTTTCAAGAAGACCGTTCGATATACCTCTTGCTGAACAAGAGGTAGTATTCGGTTGGCCAACAGAATATACTGGCACTCAGTTCGCCCTTGTGATGGTCTCAGAGTACTTTGACCTTTGCGCTGTCACCTCTCTTATAACCGTGCTCTTCTTAGGTGGATGGAGCGGACCTGTCATACCACTTTTAAATGATATATCTCCAATTTTATCAGGAGTATTTTGGTTCTTTCTTAAGATGGCAATATTAACAGTAATCATAATAATGGGAAGAGGCATTTATCCCCGTCTGAGAATAGATCAACTACTTGATACTGGTTGGACACTTTTGATTCCATTAGCCATTATACAGATAATCATTACGCTTTTAACAGCGCAATGGTGGCTTCCATTAGTAAGAGGTGCTTGATATTGGTCGTAGATATAATTAGACCTTTCTTCCTAGGCTTTTACCATGCTTTTAAGAGGACATTTACCGTTAAGCACCCGTTTGTAAGGTTAAAGCCAACAGATAGGTATAGAGGCAGAGTCGTACTCAATATAGATAGATGCATCAGTTGTAGATCATGTGTGAACGTATGCCCTAACAAGGCATTAGAAATGGTCAAGTTTGAAAAGAAACTAATTCCTCAGTATGATGCTGGGCGTTGTTGCTTATGCAACTTGTGCGTAGAGATATGCCCTGCGATAGCTCTTTCTATGAGTTATGAAGTTGAATTTAGCGAGTACACAAGAAAGGGTTTAATACATACACCGGATAGATTCAGTCAACCACCAAAGCCAATAGCTGAGAAGACTGTAACAGTAAAGATTCTGGATAAAAAGCGTGGTGTAGCTCATAAATAGCAATTTATGGGCATTGTCTAGACTTATACATTAAACGTAAATTAAAAAGCATCCAATATATCCTTCAAATAGGGTGCAAAAGATTGTACGATATAGTTGTGGCAGGAGCAGGTATATCGGGCTGTATCATTTCTTATCTTTTGGCAAAAAAGGGCTTTAAAGTCTGTCTTATTGATGTGAAAAGAGCCGAAGACGTTGGGGATAAGGTTTGTGGTGATGCTTTGATCGGTAGAGGGCTTGATCTATTGGGCTTTGAACCTCCTAGCGGTGCTATAACGAATGTAGCCTCAGCCCTACGCTTTTATGCTTCTGGTATGGCGCCTATCACACTAAAGACAAGAGTCTTTCTTTTGGATAGGCCAAGGTTTGGGCAATACTTTCTTCATAAGGCTGTAGATAATGGCTCCATATTCGTAGATAAGTGCAGAGCCTTCGCTCCGATACTGGAAGGTGATAAAATTATAGGTATTAAAGCTAGAACCGACAATTCTCAGGTCGAGCTTTTTGCAAAAGTCACAATAGATGCTAGTGGTATTAACTGTGCAATAAGAAGAAATCTGCCCAAGGATTGGTGGGTTTCTAAGCCGATTGGGAGAAACAATTTAGCATTATGCTACAGAGAGATTAGAAAGTTAAAAGAATCAAAAGTTAACACAGAGTATTGTGATGTATTTTATGATGGAAAAGTGGTACCTAAAGGGTACTATTGGATCTTTCCAAAACGAGATGATTTAGTTAATGTAGGGCTTGGTGCCAGAATGACCACAATAAACTATGACCTTAAAGAGAGGCTCTACAAACACATACTCTCTAATCCAGTTTTTAACGAATCAGAAATATTAGCTAGTGGTTTTGGCATGTTACCAATAAGTCCTCCTTTGAGTTGCTCTACAGCATCAGGCTTCATAGCAATTGGGGATGCGGCTGAACAAGTAAATCCTTTCATAGGCGAGGGTATTCGCCCATCCATCATATCTGCCTATATCGCTGCTGAAACTATAACAAAGTCAAAAGACTTCGATCAAGACCATTTATGGAGCTATAACGTAGACTTCATGAAGAAGCTTGGCATAAGGCATGCCATGTTTGCAGCTTTTGGTTCCTTCTTTGAGAGACTTAACTACGAAGAGGTTAAACCCTTGCTTTCTGTGTATGAAGGTGGTGCATACAAATTTGATGATTTTGAAGATTTTAACATAGGCTTGCTTTTAACTCTTAAAGCTTTTTTGAAAGGCTTTAAGCAACTTAAATCTATACGAAGGGAGATATCTATCATAAAATCCGTCCTTTCAATATACAAAGATTATCCTGATTCTCCTAAAACCTTTTTAGAATGGATGCATAAGGCTGAGGGATTCTGGAAAGATTATTCCTAAAACTTATGACTTGAAACTGATCGTAACAAGAAGCATACTATAAGAAAAAGGCTAATAAATGGCATCTAGAATATTTTTTTGATAAAGTTTGTCAAAGCTGAATATCTGGATGAAGATGATAAGAGCTCCCTTCCTGTCTTTAGTAATCATATTCACTCCAGTAACTCTAGCAATGGCTTGGAATAGAGGCTACTTCAATCCTCTCGATGCAGTTTTGACTTTTATAGGTGTGCTATGCCTTCATGCCAGCGCAAATACTTTTAACAATTATTTCGATTATAAGAGTGGAATAGATGTTATAACTATTCCTACGCCCTTTAGCGGAGGTAGCAAAGTGCTTTCAAATAAGGAGCTCAAACCTAAGAGTGCCTTAAAGTTGGCATCTGGGCTCTTGGCTATAGGAGCAACCATAGGTATTTACTTCTCATTTATAAGATTCGAATTTACTTCTTATGGTTGGGTAATAGCGACTCTACTGCTAATCTCAGCCATATCCATCTACTTCTATTCAACGAAGTTCGCAAGTTGGGGCTTAGGCGAGCTCTTCGTAGGTTTAAACTTCGGCCCTCTCCTTTCTATGGGTGTATACTATGTTCAGGCAAGAACAATCAGTCTAGAACCTATTCTCATAGGAACGGTATTGGGAATATTGACAGCGGGAGTTCTTTACATAAACGAGTTTCCAGATTATGATGCAGACAAGTCCAAGGGGAGATACCATTTGATTGTGAGAATGGGAAAAGATAAGGCGACCAAGGGGTTCAAAGTCTTGATGTTTAGTGCCTATGCCTTGATCATACTAGGTGTGATTAGTCAAGTTATCCCATTCACTACTCTTATAGGCTTAGCAACGCTACCATTTGCCATTAAAGCTTCTAAAATCTTGAATAAAAACTACGACTCACCTGTGGCTTTGACTCCAGGCATGGCATCGACTATAATGTGTACTCTGTTGACAGGTGTAACACTAACAATCGCTTATCTGATCAGCGGTTTCTACTTATAACTTCAAAAAGTGATAATACAGTTGAGCGAGAGGCATTACGATGCTATAGTCGTTGGTGCAGGTCCTGCAGGTTCTTCCGTTGCAAGAAAAGCCGCTGAGCAAGGCGTTAATGTGCTTATTATAGACAGGAAAAGGGATATAGGATACCCTATACAATGTGGAGAGCTTGTTCCAACTGTGGAAGAATTTCCAAACATCCTTCCAAGGGCAAAGAGGGCTGAAAAGCTCTTTAACCTGCCTAAATGGGTTATATCGAATACTTGTTCAAGAGTAGCTGTTATCGGTCCATCGAAGAAGATCCATGAGTTTAATTTTGGTCAAAACATACTTGATAGAAGCAGATTCGATAAATGGCTTGTAATGAATGCCACTAAGGCTGGGGCAGAATTATGGACCTGTTGCAATGCTATTAAAGCAGAGAGTGATGGCAGGGAAGTCCTAGTAAAAAAAGAGGGAAAGATTCTTAGACTTAAAGCGAATGTATTGGTTGCAGCAGATGGTCCATCATCAAACATGGCAAAAAATCTTGGATTAGGTTCAAGCAATCCTAAAGATTTGATAGTGACTATGGAGTATTTGATGGGAGGAGTTGAAATCGATGCTGATTTGACTGAGGTTTACTTTGGAAAAGAATACGCGCCAGGAGGCTATGCCTGGATAATCCCTAAAGGAGAAAGCATGGCAAATGTCGGACTTGGTATAAGAACATCTTTTTCTGAGAGAGGAGTATCTTTGAAGGATTATCTTGATAGGTTCATTAACAAGCATCCTATAGCCTCAAAGAAGTTTCAGAAAGGAGCAATACTATCAAGGACTGGAGGGTTGGTTCCAGTTGGTGGACCTATTGAAAAGACATATAGTGAAAATGCCATAGTTGTAGGTGATGCTGCCGGTCAAGTCATGGCAACAAATGGAGGGGGGATTCCACCAGCAGTTATCTGTGGGGATATAGGTGGGGAAGCTATTGTTCAAAAATTAAGAGGAGAGAATGATCTATCTTTTTATGAAAAAGAATGGAAGAGCGAAGTTGGAAAGGAACTTGATGCAGGTGTAAAGATAAGAAAGATAGTGGATATTGCTTTGCGCAGCGATAAACTTGCTGAGAGAATCTTCGAAATATTCGAAGGGAAGATCGTAAGAGAAGTGATTCTTTGTCGTCTATCTATGCCCTTAAATCTCGTTTATAAGACCGTGATGGGTCTAAGACGAACCCTGAAAGTTTTGGAGAGATGAAGTTTCATTTGTTTTTTTCTATGATCTCTAGGTCTGAATACAATGTATTATCCATTACATCTAACGAATCTTTTTGCATCGCCTCTAATCCTATCTTCCAATTTTTAGTATCACTATGAAATTATTGGCAAATCAGACTAATAAATTGCTTTGAAAATTCAATTTGTTTGAACTAGGACTTGAAACTTTAAAGAAAAAAGTTATTAGCCTTTTTGTTGTTGCATCGGATATGGGATTTCTTGGGACGAGGGCTATCTGGCTATCCGACCAAAATGTATTATTACAAATAGCTATACTTGCCATCCTGATAATAGGCATAAACTTTGCCAAGAAGAACCTCGTAGTGCATGGTAGGATTCAAACGCTTGCAGTCATCTTGAATGCTATTTTGATACTCTTTATAATGATCCCATCGCTAATAGGAGGTTTTGGTTTCTTCCTTGCTGAGCTTTACTCAGTTGGGACATTGATCGTTCTTGGCCATGCAACCCTTGGAAGCATAACAGAGGTTCTTGGAGCCATACTTATCTTCAGAAAGTTTGGGAATGTAAAGAGATGGATGAGAATTGAATCTTCTCTCTGGTTCATATCAATTTTTCTGGGCTTCTCTATTTACATATATTACTATGTTTAACCCTAACCACTCTTCAGCGTATTCCTAACATTCCTGATTTTTCAAGATTTAGTCTATTTTGCTCTCCTTGCTAAGGCTACATATACATTGATTATTGATATCAGGAATCCAAGTATGGCAATTCCAATCAAGATTCCAATCGGCTGAACGTACCCAATTATACTCTCGTGGATTTGGGGTATTGGAACTCCGTTCAGAAGACCAGTACCTCCAACGAATCCTGACCAGCCAAGAAGCCACGTTGAACCCAAAAGTCCTATCTCCCATAGGATCAAGCCCAGCCAAGTTGCTTTACTATTGGGTGTTTTGTTCTTGACAGCTGAAATTATGTAATGAACCGTCCCACAACCTAGTATTCCTGCACATCCAACTATCATAAAAGTAATGTAGCCCACAAAGAACCATGTTCCGACCGAACCTCCCGCGATTATCTGTGGCAATCTCAGGTTAACAATCTCAGGTGGAATTATTATGAGGGCAGTCCATATAGCAGTCACTATAGCGTTGAATGAAGCAAAGTAGAAGAATCTCATGAATTGACCATTGGTCATGCCACTGTAATGGTAATGTGGGTTTAAAAATTTTTGTGTCCATTGCAATAATATTGCTAATTTTTAAAGTTTAATGGCTTGTTTACTAACAAGTGGCGGGCTCGCGGGGACTTGAACCCCGGACCTACAGCTTAGGAGGCTCGGCCAAGAGTCTGCCGCGCTTTCCGGTATTATATCCATGCTGCGCTACGAGCCCGTTAGGCGTATTTATAAATACGCCTCACTGATGTTAACATAAAGATTCATTTAAGGTTTAGCGTGAAAGATTGAGCTTTAGCGAACGAGACATGTTATCTTAGTTAAATAATTAGCCAAATCTCTCTCGAAGAGCAAAATTTTTCCTATATTACTCCCAGAATATCCTGTGCTTCTCATTCTTTTATCCTCTGATGGGAGTAAATAGTATCGAACTCTTTTGCATTTATTTAAATTTAGATCAACTAGTCCCTAAGGGAGGCTTTTTCTGCACATATCTGTAGTTTCTTTGAGTTCCTTGCCTTGTAAGCATGTTCTCTCTTACTAACTCTGTCAAAGAGTGAGATACAGCAGTTCTATCGTAATGGTAACCTCGCCTTGCCAATTCATTATGAACATCGCCTAAACTTTTAGCATCAGAGAACCAGCCTTCAGACCATAAGTTCTCTATCAATCCTCTACAAGTTAAGGCTCCTCTTGGCTTTTCTGAGATTTCTGTTTTAACTTCAGGTACAGAACTCAAGCCTGAAAGAACGCTCTCTATAGTCTCCTTGACCTTACTCTCTTCACACTCTATCTCCACTTCCCAGTTTCCTTTCTTTAGCCTTATCCTTACTATGCTAGGTCTTGACAAACTCTCTCCCATCTTGTTTATTGTTGCACAAGTTGCGCAACATTTATTAACCAGGCTCTTTTCTATATTGTTGAACAAGATGGGCAAGCAATTAAACCTTCCGATTGGTGAAAAAGTTCTTCCAGATACATCCCTCATAGCTGAATCAATTACTAAAAAGCTGTTTCATAACGTTGCATCACGCATTTTAAAACTTTCGAGCAAGAGGGTAATTTTTAGCACAGATAACTCTAATATGAAGCCTATCGGGGGATGGCCTTCAAATGAGGAGATAGAAGCAAAAGAGTTTTCAACTGTATCTCAGCCAACAATCTTAGCAGCTTTAGATTCATCTTGCATTCATGTGGCAGATGTTGAAGATGGCTCTATTTATGCAGCCCGTGTTGCATCTGCCTTTTTTTACGATCAAAAGCCCCAAAATCATGTGAGAATAGGACCAATAATATTTTATTTGAACGAGCAGAACTTAATGGATGAGGAATATGCAGATGAAAGGCTCTCTAGACTCGTTCTGCTAGATGATTCATTGGCTAAATCTATGATAAGGGTAAGGTTGGAGAGAGCCTTTGCCATGGAATTGGCTAAAAATCTTTCGGGAGGCATTATCATGATCGACGGTTCTCTTAGAAGTTCTGTCTTTGATATAGAATTTTCTAATCTTTTGGATATTTTAAAATTAGCAAAAAGGAATGACAATAGAATCATAGGAATCTCAAAATCCTCACGGCATAGAATATTGAACAAGCTATCAGGAAGGCTTCACTTAATAGGAAAAGCTCCCATCTACTCTGATATTCATCAACTGATAAGTCCCATACTCAAAGGAATTGAGGGGCGTGTCTTACTTGTTAAGTTCACTAATGATGGTTTGGTCTTTAGGGTTGATGTCAGCAAATTTGACGATGAATTTGATGATACTTTATCGAAAGTAAGATATAATGACTGCTTCTTCAGAGGATACCCAGAATCACTAAGACTTGCTCATCATCTCTCAATATTCACAGGCTCTGAGGATACATCTATCAAAAGCTATCTATTAAAGAACCTAGGTGTAATAGAACTCCCAGCAGAAGACCCTCGCAAGATAGCATTAGGTAGCCTAAAGGTAAAATCTCTAAGGAAGGTTGTATTCAGATGAGAGTAATAGAAAAATCTGGGAATGAAGTTCTTCTTTTGGCATTACCAAATGAGAAATTGTCACGTGGAGAATACATCCTAATAGAGGATAGAATTCAAAGAACGAGAATGATAGTTCAAGTCTACGATGAATCTTATCTAGACTGGCCTGAGCTTATGAATGATCTTGTAAGAGAGGAGATATTGAACAATTCTGCTCAAAGAATAGAACATGATCCTTTAGAGATAAAGACTATATCCTACCTTATCAGAGACATGAAGTTACTTAGGTGCAAGATTAGGGGTATTGTCAACGGAGATAATCTGACCCTAAATGATTCTTGGCTTCCATCAAGGGTAACAACGAAAGCTACTAGGTTATCCATTTCCGAGCTTTTCTCTCTTACAAAAAGGGAAGGTTATAGAATAATATCCATAGGAATTACTAACAGCGGAGAAGTTTTTCATATTAATGCTGAAGCGCTTGATGGTAGGCTTAACATAATCACTGGTAAAAAAGGTACAGGAAAGTCTCACTTAGCAAAATTGATCGTTAGCAAGTTAGTCGAGTATGGCGCATATGTGATTGTTTTTGATTTAAATGATGAATATGGGGGAATAGGATGGAATAAGGATGGAAAGCCAAATTCTATAGGCGATAAGGTCGTAAGCCTTACACCAGGAGTCTCCTTACGCTTTACTCTTGATTACATAGGCTTATCAGGCATGATAAA
Source organism: uncultured Nitrososphaerales archaeon (assembly GCA_938091495.1). Classification (GTDB taxonomy): domain Archaea; phylum Thermoproteota; class Nitrososphaeria; order Nitrososphaerales; family JACAEJ01; genus JAVZMU01. Next base: position 30,490 of record CALLJF010000021.1, read on the forward strand.
CATGCTTCAGCATACCTTAGATATTCCTGGGGCTTCTTTGAGAGAGTTCATAAGAATTTGGGAGTTTTTGGAGTCTCAAGGCTCATTAAAAATGAGTAATCTTGGAGATGCTATTCAGAAGTGGAGATGTAACGAATTGATCAGAGACGCTTTATTCTCAAGATACCATACAATGCTCTCCTCTTATTTGTTTTCGGATGATCCTGAGGGATCAACAAAATTTGAAGATCTATTTTCAAAACTTAAGAAAGGAGGAGTCATCATAATCTCTCTTAGCCGTCTTCAGCCACAAGTGAGAAAAATGTCTGTAGAACTCATATTGAGCAAAATTGTCCATCTCCTTGAAAGGAACAGAATCCCGCCTATCTTTCTATTCGCAGAAGAAGCCCATCTTTACCTCAGAGATACTTACTGGGATGATATTGTCACAAGGATGAGGCACTTTGGAGTTTTCACTACTTTCATAACAAATCAGCCAGACGCGATAAAAGACTGTATATATAGGCAGGCTGATAATCTCTTCATATTTAACTTCACCAACGACGTCGATCTTGAAACTATCTCTCGCGCTTCCACAACCGATTCAGATACGATAAAATCCATTGCAAAAACATTGCCACCAAGGGCTTGCATGATACTGGGAAAAGTTGTGAACGATTTACCTGTAGTAATCACAGTAAAGCCCACAGATATGCTTACCTTGGGAGAGACCAGCCTTTTCTTTAAAGATTACATAAAAGACAATCTAAGAAAAGCGTGCAACTAATTTTGATAGAGATGTGTAACTGATTTTCGACAAAAGCTTAATATCTGTTAGCTAATTACTAAAGTCTTAATGCTTTCCGACATAGACGATGTTCTTGCGAAGATAGCCGGAAATGTCGTAGCGAATCCAAACCCTTGTAGCGCTCTAAAGGTTTGGAGGAAGAGGCTTAACGTAAAACAGATTCAACTTGCAAGGGAGATGAAAATATCCCCTTCTGTCTTGAGCGATTATGAAAGCGGAAGGCGTTCTTCGCCAGGGGTAATTTTCATAAAAAAATATATTGAAGCACTAATAAAATTGGATAGGGATCATCAGCGCATCCTTGACGGGATCATGGAGCCTAAAGACAAGTCTGCAATAATTGCTATAGGGGAATTCAAAGAGCCTGTTCATGCAAGAACGATAGTTGAATTGGTAAATGGTTTGGTTCTAAAAGGTGAAGAACGCCTTACCATGAATATCTATGGCTACACAATATTGGATAGCATAAAAGCAATATACGATCTATCAGGCTTCGACTTTTATAGAATCTTTGGTGCTACTACAGAAAGAGCTTTGATCTTTACCAAAGTAGGTCTAGGGCGATCTCCCCTCGTTGCAATAAGAGTATCACAACTAAAACCTAGAATGGTAATTCTTCAAGGACCGAAGGTTGTAGACCCTCTGGCTATAGACTTGGCTGAGAAAGAGAGAATAATCTTTGTCTTATCGTCTTTTTCGGATGAAAAATCATTCATAGAAGCATTAAGCAAACTATAATCTATTAAATTTGACAAAAAAGTATTTGAATCAGTTATTTTAATCGTAAAAAATGGCAGACCATGTCGTCTTCAGTCATAGAACCAATTGTTTACTTTCTTGTTGTTATTACTTTTGGGTTGATAGCTTTCAAAGCCAAGGCTGTAGACTTTGGTGGTCTCATTGCTTCTATCTTTATAGGGTATATGATTCTTTTGGGCAGTGGTTGGTACTGGTTTCTTATAATGCTTGTCTTCTTCACGATTACCACTCAGTTTACAAAATTTAAGTACGGCTATAAAGAGAGGCTTGGCTTTGCTCAAGAAAAGGGAGGAGTTAGGAGTTGGCCTAATGTATTGGCGAATGGAGGCGCTGCCGCCTTTTTTTCTGTGATGGAGTTTCGTTTTGGTGGAGGAATTTATGCAGTAGCCTTCCTCGGCGCCGTGGCTTCGGCTACAGCAGATACTCTTGCTACAGAAGTAGGCTTGTTAAGTAAAAAAGAGCCTAGGCTTATAACCAATTTGAAGAAGAAAGTTCCTGCAGGAACATCTGGTGGAATCACTCCCATTGGGACCATAGCCGCCTTTTTTGCATCTTTTATTATAGGGATAACGGCAACGATTCTTAATATCGTAGGAGAAGCTTCACCAATAAAGATACTGGCTATAGTAACCTTAGGAGGCATCATAGGGTCTATCACCGATAGTATTCTTGGAGCTACTATTCAAAGAAAAGGCTTATGTGAAAATTGCGGAAAGATGACTGAGAGTTCAAAGCATTGTGGTAAGATTACAAAGAAACTGAGGGGAATAGGTTTTGTAGATAACAACGTAGTGAACTTCTCTTCCACCGTTATTGGCTCCCTTATAACATTAACCTTCTTTATTCTAACTTAAGATTAAGTCTATTATAAATTAGGGATCAGAAGGGCGCAAAAGCCCTAATAAATGATCAGGAAGGTCTTTTATAGTTAACCTCTTTTGTTTCCATGTATCTCTATCTCTTATAGTTACAGTATCATCATCTAAAGTCTGGTAATCTATTGTTATAGCAAAGGGCACCCCAATCTCATCAGCCCTAGCATATCTTCTCCCTATGGAGCCGGAATCATCGTATATGGCATCTATCCCTCTCCTCCTCAAATCCTCCCATACTGCTACGGATTTTTCTTGTAATTTATCCTTTGAAACCAACGGAAAGACCGCTGCTTGAACTGGCGCTAGATATGGGGGAATTCTCAGTATGGCTCTATCTTCCTTCTCTGAATATGCATGTTCAAGAGTTGCGTAAACTAACCTCTCTATCCCAAAACTAGGTTCTACAACATGAGGGATAAAGCGCCTGACTTTGACCTCTTCTTCAACATCAACAAATTCAATCGCTTCCTTCGGCAATTTTAAACCTTCAACCACTATTGCTCCACTGTTATCAATCTCTCTCTTTGCATCCTCTGGACTCATTTCCTTCAGTCTTTTCATTAAATCATTGAATTTGTCTGGGAAAATTTCTTTGATCTTTTTCGAATTAATGTTCATCTTCAAATGCTTAACCTTGATTGGTTCTTCCAACTGTACTGAAACAGATAGATCGACTGAGCTCTTCTTCATATGAGATGATAAATCATAATCAGTTCTGTAAGCATGTCCAGCCACTTCGACCCATCCAAATTTATCTAATAATACTTCATGATCATAAGTTTGAGCTGAATAATGAGCTCTCTCACTTGGAAGCTTTGCGTGAAACCTCTGCTTATCCTCGGGTATTCCCAGCTTTATTGCGAATTTCTTTGACAATACCATGAAGTATGCAAGCCACTCTTGTTTTATGATCCCCTTACTCAAAGCATCTTTAACACTGATTATTAGAGGCTCTTCAATTCCTTTTTCGACCAAATCTTCTGGAAGTATCCTAAGCTCTTCATTTTCCACTTGATTTAATAGAGGACATTTAGGGTTCAAAGGATCGAAAAAGAGCTCAATTTCCATCATTGAGAACTCTCTTAGCCTTATTACACCTTGCCTTGGAGAGATTTCATTCCTAAAGGCTTTTCCTATCTGTGCAACACCAAGAGGCATCTTTCCTCTAGATATTTCATAAATACGCTTGAACTCTGTGAAAATTCCTTGGGCAGTTTCAGGACGCATAAACCCCTCGCTTTCACTGTAAGGTCCTATGGTTGTTTCGAACATAGTCAGAAAGTGCCTTACACTCCACTTTGTATTTCCACAATCTGGGCATTTTACATCTCCCTTGTTGATCTCTCTCTCCGTGTCTTCTATGCTCATCCCTTCTGAAATCTGGCGATTGTATTCCATGAGCAAATGATCTGCTCTGAACTTCTTATGACATTTTGAGCACTCTGCCATTGGGTCTTTGAAGCTTCCTACATGGCCTGATGCTTCAAACACAACGTAAGGGGATATTAAGGGTGTATCAACTTCAGTAAAATTATGTCTATGAATGAAATAATCTCTCCATAATCTTATTGTTTTATCTTTGAGCTTCACACCCAATTCCCCAAAGGATACGAAACCGCCTACTCCACCGTAGATTTCTAGGGCTTGCCAGAAGAAGCCTCTTCTCCTCGCCAACTCAGCCAATTTGTCAGCCTTGCTCTCTCTTTTCGACTCCAATGTATCTCTTTGCAAAATTCCATCGGATAGGATTAAAGGATTACTATGCTATAGCTTCTACATTATTAGTCAACTCAAAAATCTGGCATATGAATCATAAGTATGTGATTCACAACTGAAGCTGATGACAAACCTTATCTTAAGGGGGATAAATCAAACTTGATAAAAATGCCCCAATATATCATTCTTATAAATTGGACAGATCAAGGGATAAAGACCATAAGAGCAAAGCTCTTATAGAAAAAGCCGGTGGAAAATGGCAAGCCATATATTTCACGTTTGGTCAGTATGACGCTGTGGGAATAGCAGAGTTCCCTAGTGATGAGGCGGCAGTATCCGCTTTTCTAGCTCTGGGAAGTTTGGGCAATGTTCGCACCACAACCCTAAAAGCCTTCAAACAAGCTGATTTCGTCAAAATTATCGAAAAACTCCTGTGACAGAAACTATTTTGCTAGTTTCTAATCACACCTTTTTTATAAAATTAGAATTTAAGAAGTTAGATTGGTAAACGAACCTCTAGCTAATTAGGATATATAAGCATCCCACAATAAACTATTCCATCGTAGCATGAATCAAAACATGATCTTTGTCAAAGGGTTCAAGTTCAATAACTTGCTCTATCTTGAAGCCTGCTTTCTTAAGCTTTTCTTCCTCCTCTTTGAAGACTCTAGAAGGTTTCTTTGTTACGTCTATACTTCTCGATTTGACGGCTAGAAGGAGATGGCCATTTTTCTTCAAAAAATGCTTGCAATTGGTAATTGCTATATCTGTTTGGTCCGGCTGGGCTATGTCACAATAAACAAGATCGACCTGCCCAAATGTAGAATAATAATTCTCATGCTTTCTTGCATCTTCGATAATAGGTATCATGTTCTTTCTATACTTTACACATCTCTCCATGAGTTCTCTTGCCACTCTAGGAGAAATTTCAACACAGAATATTATCCCTTTATCTCCTACTATGTCTGAAATATGACTTGCAGTAGTCCCTGTAGAAGCTCCCAAGTAGAGGACTTTACTACCTTCCTTAAGCGGTAAATACTTGAGCCCATTTATTATGGCTGCAGAAAGCTTACTTCTAAAAGGGTCCCACAGCCTGTATTCAATACCTTTATCAACGATCAGTCTTTCGCCATAAACTTGAACTCCTGGAACAAGGTTGATGGTGGCTATCTTCTCTTCACCATTTACCGTCAACCAATAGACTCCTTGAAAGTCACTTCTTTTTTCCACTTCTCTTCACTTTTTTTAACTTCTTAACTCTCTTTTCTTCTCTAGGTGGCTCGCTGTATTTTACCTTAATTTCTTCTAATCTTTTTTGAAGTTTCTGCTCGATTTCTTTCTCTTCGCTCCCTCTGAAGGCATCGATTCTCGCTGCTATGGCTATCTTTGTCGCTAATGATCTTGCTATTTTGCCTCTCTGCCATTTTGGAGCGGAATGGACGGCTGGATGTTGAAAGATAATGCCATGTTTTGGAGGCCTTGTACCAGTGCGCAAAGCCCTGAAGAGGGCCTTCTCTGCCCCAAGAACTTGTATAGTGCTAGCAGGTAGCATAGCTAACTTCTCCAAACCTCCTGCCTTGGCCATCAGTCTAGCTCCTATGGTAGCTCCTACTATAGATGTTATGTTTGGTGCTATCGTTCTCATATTTCTCTCAACATAGCCTGAAAGCTTATCTCTAAGAGAATCCATTTTTATCACTTCTTCAGCTATTGCCAATATTCTCCTCAAATCCTCTTCACGAAGATCTCCTCCCTTAGATTTTTCAGTTGAGATAGATACGGCCTCAGCCTTCTTAATAGAGAACCCAAACTTTACAAGCTCTTCTTCTCTTATATTCTTCCTCTCACCAAATTTGTTAACGAATTTTGAATACGTTAACGGATCGTCGATTAGAGAGCTGAGTTCAGGAAAATGTAATCCATACCACTCTTTTACTCTTGTAGCAAGAATATTCAAGGTTTTGTCCACTTCATCGAGAGCCTGTATGGCTTCTATTACATGGAGGTCTGGCCTTGCTGAAACTTCTCTTAACTTGATTTCAGATAAAGTTATGGCAAAATTCCTAATTTTGTCTCTAGCATCATCCTCAGAGCTTGCTAAGCCTGATTTTATCATGAGTTCTATCTTTCTTGACCTAAGCACATCCCTCAAATCACTTGGGAACTCTTCAACTTTGAAACCTTCTCTGCCTAGCTCTTTCCTCAACTCGTCTTCGACTATCACCAATGCCTCCAAATCATTCATAGAATTTGATAAAATTTCCTTAAATTCTAAAGGCAATTCTCCTCTTCTTAACCTCTCATAATTCTCAACCTTTGCATCCTCTGGATACTTCCATGTTGAAACAACGTTAAACTTCTCATCTAATATCATTGCTCCAATCTCAGACAAGTACAATATGCCCCTCATCTTCTCTATACCCTCAAGATAGAGAATATGGGTTCAATATAAAATGTTACGGGTACTCTGGAATTGGATTTATACCATCGCGCTCATTTTTTAAATCAACGAAACTCTTCATGCTTATCTCGATAAGACTAGTGATTGAGAGTAAGCGCAGAAAGGTTATGAATTTCTTCATGCTTCCGCAGTGTATAAATAAGTGAAAAACTTACTATTACATTTGCCAGGGGTGGAGTTTATCTCCCAAATAGCAGAACGCGACATCAAAATCTTAAAGGCAATATATGAAATGGAAAAGGCTACACCAGAAGAGCTAGCCAAAAAACTGGGCGAACCTTATACAGTTTCAGATTTGACCGCCTATCTGAACCGTTTAGAGATGGAGAACCTTTTAGAAAAAGTTCAAGAAGAACCATTGACCTATAAATTATCTGGCCTAGGCCTCATAGCCGTAGGCGCCTTACCTGAAAAAGCGAGAAGAGTTTTTTTGTTGGTATCCTCAGACAAATCCTTCTTTTTTTACACTGGAGTAGGACCAGAAAACTTCACAGGAATCATCGCTCGCAGTCTCTCAGACTTCAGAGAGAAGGTTAAAACAGTGGATGTGAAATCATTAGAGTTTCACATTCCAAGGCATGACATAGAAAGATGGGTTAGAGATGTGTTAGAAGATGAAGGACTAGCTAAAGAAATTGAACAGATCAGGCAGCTAAAACTTGAGGGTGAGCCGCTGAGAAATCGCATTTTAAATACGGTGGATTTCCGTATCAAAGAACTAACTTCTGTCTTCAAATTCGCGTAGTACCAAATGAGGTGTGCTTTGCTGTAGCAGCTTTTTACTCCTAGAGCCGTATCTTTAAGCAATTATGAGACTTGTTAAATTCATAATATTTCCAAGATGCCTAGATCAAATTTGCAATATTCTGAAATTCAAAGACTATTAAATAAGCCATAACGAACTAACCGAAAAACTTTAATTTTTATCAATCCTATAGACGCAGGAGACATGCAGACTGCAAAACCTTGTTCTCCCACATGTGCATTCTTTAGATGTGGTCGCAAAGCCTTACAGATAAGGGGTTCTAGGCCTTGGTGTAGCTTTACTAATGATTACTGTGATGTCAAACTTTGTGCATTTTTGCAGTGTGTGAGAGGTAAGCTGATTTCAGGAAACATGTGTGGGCTGATGGTTAAAAGGTTAACCATCGATAAGCTACGCCCTGAAGATTTCAGTGTTGAAATAAAGCTCAAAGGAAAGCTTGCAAAGCGTTTGGGCGAAGATAGAGATATAGTGTAAAAATAAAAAAGGCCGTGTTGGCACATAGCCTACGGCATCACAGGATACTGGTTAAATTACTTGCCCAACTGCATAGCTTGGTTTAACTTGGGTTATCTTTATCTTGACACTATCTCCTTGCTTTGTATTTGGCACGAAGATAACGAAGCCTTGAACCCTTGTCAAACCATCTCCTCGTCTACTTATCTCCGATATAGTGATGTCCAGTTCATCACCAACCTTAACAGGTTTAGGCCTGAAGAAGGTTCTTGGAAACTTTCGACGTGGAAAACCTTGCTGTTGGGGTTGTATCTCCTCTTCAGACAATTACTGCGTCCTTCCTTTCTTGATCGAATTTGCGTCATGCCTATATTTAAGCCTTATTTTAAATCTATTGATGTCAAAGTCGGACAATTATGTTAAAGCTGGAGACAATGTAGTAATCTACTTTACGGATAAGAAGAAGTGGTTAGTAAGAGCTAAAGCTGATGAAAAGCTTCATACACATCTAGGATACATAGAATTAGGCTCTACTATAGGAAAAGAGTACGGCTCATCTGTAAAAACAAGCTTGGGAGAGAGATTTTGGATACTCAAGCCAACCATAATTGATCTAATCCTTAAGGCTGAGAGGAAGACCCAGATAGTTTATCCTAAGGATCTTGGAATGATAGCAAGTATGACTGGCATATCTTCTGGCTTCACAGTTGTAGAAGCTGGCACTGGTAGTGGTGTGCTTACAACTTTCCTTGCCAATTTGGTAAAGCCTGACGGTCATGTATTCTCATATGAGATTAGGCCTGAATTCATAGAGATGGCGAGAAAGAACATAGACAGGGCTGGTCTGAGTGATTTTGTCACCATTAAGCAGAGTGATGCAAAGAAAGGCTTTGATGAGAAAGATGTGGACGCTGTGATAATAGACGTAGGCGATCCTTGGACTTTGGTAAGAGTTGCATGGGAGGCTCTAAAAGGTGGAGGAGTCATTGCTTCTGTATCTCCAACAATGAACCAGGTTGAGAAACTAGTGGCTGAGCTTGCTAATGTTGGTTTTGTGAAAATAGAAAGCTTAGAATTGCTATTAAGAAATCTTGAAGTAAGAACTGGTATGACAAGGCCTTCTATGAGGATGATAGGACATACTGCATATCTTACATTCGCAAGAAAGATAATAATGCATGAAGTGTAAAGGTTAAATCCATATCATAACATCGCTTAAATGTGAACGAATTGGACAGGTTAGAAATGATTGAAGATACAATTTTTATCCTGTACCTATCTCCTTTACTGATCAATGGTTTATATGCTCTTTACCTCTCATTTGCTCTAAACTTGCCTCCATCCGATGTTTATCTTGGAGTTGCCAATAATATTATCATCTTACTAGCAAGCGTACTAGTAGTACTCATAGCGTTAGTAATGGAGGTAAGGATCAGTCCCAAAGACACTAGGATCAAGAAGATAGAAGAAAATGTCTCAAGAATGAGAATTCTGGCATTCTTATTCATAATTTTATCTCTCGTTTCTGTTTTCGTTGCAAGTGGCTACTCTTCTGACATGTTCAAAACTCTTGACCTTTATTTGGAAGGAAGATATGCTATACTATACCCTCTTTTTCTACTAGCTTTGTCTTTCGTTTTATCTCCTTTAATAACGCATTTCTTCAAATTCTCTTTGATAATCTTCGAGATAATTCCTATCGTTTTGATGACAGCATCTCCTTTGTTGCTCTATATCCTTTGGCGCATGGGATTGTCCTACAGTATCATTTTCTCCATTTCTCTTCTAACGTTCATAGCAGGTGTTGCCTTATTCTTGTATGGCTTAAGAGTTGAGGGAAAGAGTAAAACTGCATCTATATCATCTTAAAATTTAGTTAATGCATTTGTTCAAAGTAAGCAGTTTGTCTTAATCTTTACTTAATCTTACAACATCTTCTAAAAGAATCTCTAAAAAAGACAAGTATTCAGAATCCTGAAATTCGATAACATCGTAGGCATTCATTTGCTTTGCCATTCTTAACGCTAATATATGGTAGCAGACATCATCCTTTCCACTGAGCACTCGATAATAAAAGTGCTTGCATGAGCAGTAAGGTTGTGAATCGTCGACTAGCTGATCTCCTTCTTTTCCAACGACTGTCCATATTTCACGCTTGCTTGGAGAGAACTTATGGAGCTTTACGCTCTTATCTTCCATAAGTTTTAGAGCCTTTTCTAACTTTTTGCCATAGCAACCATATTTGGCATAGAATTCTTCGTAATTCGATTTAGAGATCAATGGAACCAATCATCCATCAATAGTATGTAAATATATGCTCAATTAAATGAAATTTTAAGATCGTGATGATAAAGCAAAACAAATAAGCATAGCCTTTTTAGCCTTAAATTAGCCCCGGTAGCTCAGCTGGAAGAATTTATCCAATAGCGATTGCCTTGTAAGCAGTAGGTCGCGGGATCGAGACCCGCCCGGGGCTTTAAAAAGAAATCTTATATAACAAACAGTCAAACCTAAAATGAAAATGAGTTACAAAGAAGGTTTCATGATAGTTACAACGCCCAGTGTTCCAGGCTATCATATAAAGAAAGTTTTAGGAATTGTCTCAGGCCTGACTGCAAGGACAAGAGGAGCGGGTGGAAAGTTTGTTGCTGCTATACAATCCATACTAGGAGGGGAAGTATCTGCCTTCGCTTCAGAGCTTGAGAAGGCGAGAATCGAAGCTATAGAAAGGGCTAAAGAGAATGCAAGGAGAATGGGCGCAAATTCAATAGTAGGTCTTGATATAGAGACTTCAGAGGTTTTTGAAGGGGTTGTAGTGATCTCTGCAACAGGCACAGCAGTAATAATAGAGCCAGAATAACCTAGTAATTGAAATCTTAACTCTCCGTCCATGTATCTAATGGCTTAAAAGTTTCCAAAAGCTTGATCCTCATCCCATCTACTGCTGCTATGGTATCAACTCCTGTAACCTTTGCCATCCTCTCAGCCTCCTTTTCAGGAGGGGCCCTTAACATCTTAACACCGAAATGTGTGATCAAAACCTTTTTTGGAGATATAATCTTGACCATCTTAATTGCATCGTCTATGCATAGATGATAAGGAAATTTTTCGTTGCCAGGTCTTAAAACACTTAGAATCAAGAGATTAGGATGTTCGGCGCCTTTTATTATTTCTTCGTTGAACTCTGTATCTGGAAAGTAGGATATTGGGTGCTTTCCATCATCCAATCTAAAGCCTATAGCATAAGGGTCTGTATGAAGGGTCTTTAAGGCTTTTATCTTGATCTTATCATAAACTATAGTATCGCCAGCTATCATAGATTTGACGACTTTAGGTAGGCGCTTATGATAAATAGAAATGGCAGGATGCCCCAAATCGTTTACATGCTCCAAAACGCTCTTCGCTCCAACCAATAGCCCTCTCTTTACATTCGCTCCTCTTGTGGCTGCTTCTATGTAGATTTCAGCATCAGTGTAATGGTCTGGATGCCTATGAGAGATTAATACGCCTTTTACTGAGAAGGGATTCAGACCCATTTGATTAAAGTGAGATATAGAGCCAGGACCAGGGTCTATTACGAATATGCCATCATCTATGATAAACGCTAGTCCGCCAGTTCTTCTCTCTTGCTTTATGGTAACCATCCTGCTTCCTCCGCTACCTAATACGATTAGTTCTCTTATCATTACAAATGTATTGTCTGAATCTATTATTAGCCTTTTAGAAAATAGAAACTGTTATTTTATGGCGCATAGAATAATATTTAAGCCGAGGTGACGGAATCTGGTTACGTACCCGCCTGCAGAGCGGGTTATAGGGGTTCAAATCCCCTCCTCGGCTCTCATATACGGACTCAAATAATCTGCTCTCCTTGCCTTTGTGCCGTAAGAATTATAAATGAAAGAATTTTAAAATATCAATCATGAAGATCGAACTTTTGTATATCTTGGATTGTCCTTGGTGTGTAAAAACTAAAGAATTAATTAGAGAAAGCTTGAAAGAACTTAAAATAAAGGCTAATATCGAAGAGATTCTGATCGATACCAGTGAGAAAGCAAGAAAATATCATTTTGTTGGCTCACCGACTATCAGGATTGACGGGAGAGATGTTCAGGAAGAAGTTAGCAAGGGCAGGTGTTTGTCTTGTGAGGAAATTGCTGAACATACTCAAGGAGCGACAGAATTTGTAAAACAAGAATGTGGTTGTGGATGCAGGATTTATTTTTATAAAGGCAAACAGTATCCTTATCCGCCAAAAGAAATGATTAAAGAGGTTATTAAGAAACATATGTAATTTTTAGGCATGCTTTGGCAAACGCCAAGCGAAACGAAGTTTTGCTTACCCTCCTCCCAATTGGGTCGTATAACATGCTCTGACAGTTTTTGAAACCGGATTCGCGTATACCTGCTCAGACCCAAGGCTCTCATAAAAAACCAATCAGAACCAAGGATGATAACTTACAATCGTATTCTTGGAGATAACCCTTCCCTTGACAAGCCGGTACAAGGCAGTTAGATGGTCTCTCACTCCTCTATCAATTAAGAAGTGCTTGGTTACAAATTCCTTTCCTCTCTTGTCCATCTTTTTTGCCTCCTTTAGATGTTTTAACAGGTAGAGAATTTTTCTGCAGCCTCTTGAACTGTAGAGATGAGAAAGTCATTCCAATCATCTTTTATCTGTAATGTCATCCCTCCCTACTCTTCCTGCTCCAACTAACTGGCTGTATCTCGATATTGGAGGCAGAGGTGGGAGGCCTATGGCTTTCATTTGTCATTTACTTCAATTTTACCTATTTTAAATTGGTACTCAAACTCTTTTGATTCAAGCAGAATTCCACAAAGATTATTTAAAAAACATACTTACAGATTAAACTGATTCCATCAAAGATTTGTGATAAAGATGACTATAAGAGTCTATAATTCACACACAAGAAAGAAAGAAGATTTTAAACCTATTAGCGATAAAAAGGTAAGAATGTTTGTGTGCGGTCCAACTGTTTACGATCTCTCACATTTAGGGCATGCTAGGACTTATATTGCCTATGATGTAATTGCGAGATGGCTTCGCTACAGAGGATTTAACCTATTCTACTTAATGAACATAACTGACATTGATGATAAGATCATCAAAAGAGCGAGAGAGAAAAATGAAGACCCATTAAAGTTAGCGCGAAGATTCGAAGAATCTTTCTTCCAAGATATTGCATCTTTGCAAATAGATACCATCGATGTTTATGCTCGTGCATCGGAGCATATGCCAGAAATCATAGATCAAATTGAGAGGCTGATCGAGAAGGGGTTTGCATACATTACTCAGACAGGGGTTTATTTTGATGTTTCTAAATTCGAGGATTACGGAAAATTATCTCATCAAGATCCTGAAGAGTTGAAGAGGCATAGAATCGAGCCCGATCCAAGCAAAAGAAACAAACAGGATTTTTCCCTTTGGAAGATGAGGAAAGAAGGAGAGCCTTATTGGAATTCTCCTTGGGGGGAGGGGAGACCAGGATGGCACATAGAAGATACTGCCATTGCTGAGAAGTATCTTGGTCAGCAGTATGATATCCATGGCGGCGGTATTGATTTAATCTTCCCTCATCATGAAGCAGAGATAGCCCAGATGGAATCCATCTCAGGGAAAAAACCCATGGTTAGGTATTGGCTCCATACAGGCTTTTTAAAAGTAGAAGGAAAGAAGATGGCAAAATCCTTAGGAAACTTTATCACGATTCAAGACGCATTAAAAAGATACGATGTAGAAGCATTGAGATTGTTCTTTTCATCAACTCATTACCGTAGCCCTATAGATTTTCATGAGAAAAAAATAGAACAGGCCAAGACAGCTTTAGAAGCCCTTTATGAGACTATTAATAGCATTAGGAGATCAGTTAAGAGCATGGGTGATTTAACAGAGGATGAGAAGGCTTTAGAAAGAATGATAGAAGAGAGTAGAAGAAGATTTGGAGAAGCCATGGATAATGATTTTAATACTCCCTTAGCATTATCCTGTTTGTTCGATTTGGCTAAATATGTGAACAGATTATTTGATACACAGAAGAGCATCAACAAAAGATTGGCTGACTATCTCATTAATACCTTTAGAGAGTTGGGAGGAATAATAGGCATACTTCAAAAAGAAGAGGTAAAAGAAGAACTTCCAGAGGAGTTAAGACTGCTTATAGAGGAAAGAGAGAGGGCAAGAGAAAGGAAGGATTGGAAGACTGCTGATGAAATAAGAAAAAAATTAGAAGAACTTGGAATAATTCTTGAGGATACCTCACAAGGCGTGAAATGGAAAAAGAAGATATAGTTTTAGCCTTTTCTTAGACCTCTCTCTGCTAAGACGATACCTATGAATGAAAATATGACCGCAAATGCTATAAGAACCTCAAAATTCAGAGCTATTCTTGAGACATCCAAACCAACGGAGGAGCTATGCAGTATAAAAGCTCTGACAAGGTCTGAGGCATATGAGATAGGGTTAACCTTCGCTATAGATTGTAACCAATCTGGCATCATGTTTATAGGGAATAGAGCACTGCTAGCGAACATAAGAGGTAAGTTGAGTAGGTTGATGACTGCCATATGTGCCTCCCAACTCTTTATTCTTATAGTCAAGGCTATGAAAAAGGATGAGAGCCCTAAGCTTAATAGAAAGAGCCCTGCGAAGACTCCTAGTAGGTCTAATACATTAAAGGCATTTCCAGCTTTTAATCCAAAGGCAAAGGCTATGGAGAATACTAGAGCGACTTGAAAAAGACCTCTAATAACACTTGAAGTAACCTTTGCCATGACTATGGAGCCTCGAGCTATAGGGGCAACTAAGAGCTTGTTGAGGAAGCCAAACCTTCTATCCCAGACTACAGACATGCCGCTGAACATCGAAGTGAAAAGTATTACTACAGAAAGCATCCCAGCAGCCATATAGGTAAAATAGTCTAAAGTCCCTCCAAAAATGCTTCCTATCGTCTGATTGAATATTACTCCTATTTGCTGAGTGATTTCTGGAGGTAGGTTCGATAATGGTATCTGAACCAATCCTGTAAGGTTAAAGGCTTGTCCAAATAGACCTAACCATATTACTGGCTGAATGATCATCATGAAGACCAGTATAGGCTCTCTAATCCACTTCTTAACTTCACGAATTGTTAAAGCCCATATCTCAGATATCATTGTCTTGCCCTTCTGATGTTCCTCATCATTCTCATGACTTCCTCACGGTTTCCTTCATTCTCCCTTAAAGATCTGCCAGTATACTCCAAGTATACCTGATCTAGTGTAGGCTTTATCAAAGAGACAGTGCTTACTTTCAAGTTCATCTTCAGAATGCCTTCAATTATGTTTGGTAGCGCCTCTTCGCCTTTAGCAACCTTTATCTTGTAAGTCTCGCTCTTTCTCTTGACATCTATCACATAAGGCATTTTAGCAATAGCTTCACTAAAATCCTTTGAATTATCGAATAAAGCCAGTTCTATAACATCCCCTCCTATACCATCCTTGAGCTCCTTCGGCTTACCCAATGCTCTTATCTTCCCATAATCTATGATGGCAATTCTATTACACAAGGCATCGGCCTCTTCCATATAATGAGTTGTCATGAAGATGGTCATTCCACGCTCCTCTTTCAATTTCTTAATATAATCCCAAATTACAGTTCTAGTCTGGACATCCAATCCTAGAGTAGGCTCATCGAGAAAGAGAATCTTTGGATAGTGAATAAGTCCTTCAGCCAATTCCAGTCTTTTCCTCATGCCTCCTGAATAGGTCTCAACTTTCCTGTTCGCTGCATCCTCAAGTTCAACCAACCTTAATACTTCTTCTATCCTTTTCTTTGCAACATCTTTTGGTACATGATAGAGCATTGCCTGTAGCATCATGTTCTCCATCCCAGTTAAATCTTCATCAACGGTCAAATCTTGTGGCACTAACCCTATCAAGCTCCTCACTTTGTTGGCATCCTTTACTATGTCGAATCCAGCAACCTTTGCACTTCCTTCAGTAGGATTCATAAGAGTCGTGAGCATGTTTATGGTAGTAGTCTTACCTGCACCGTTTGGTCCGAGAAAGCCGAAGATCTCCCCCTCTTCTACAGCGAAGGATACGTGATCAACTGCAATTAACTTACCAAATACCTTTGTTAAATCCTTAGTTTCAATTATGGCCATTTTTAATCACCTTCAAGAAGAATTTTGCCTATCTTTTCTCTTGTTTCTTTAATAATGTCTTCTATCTTTTCAGTTTCTTTAGGGGTCAGATTCCAATAATTCGTGATAATTAATCTTGCAAGCCTTCTTAACTCTCTATTTAAGCTCATCCTTTCATGCCCGAAAATCTCATGCTTCTTTATGATATCTTCTATAGTTTCTTTTCTCTTTGCAATGAATTCTCTACCCTTATCAGTAATGGAATAAATTCTCTTTCCAGACTCTTCCTTTACACTGACATAGCCTAAGTCTTCAAGCATTTGAAGAGTTGGGTAAACCAAACCAGCGCTAGGGGTATAAAACCCTGAGAATCTATCACAAATAGCCCTCATGATCTCATATCCATGCATAGGTCTATCCTTAAGCGTTTCAAGCATTATGTACTTGAAAGCTCCTTTCTCCATCAGTCGTCTTGCTCTAGGAAAGAAATGGAACACGTTATTAAGATATATCGAAATATATTTAAATATTACTTTTAGAGGGTAAGTTTTCGGGTGGTTAATTTTTACTTCTTTTTCCTAAGCAGAAGGCGTAAGCCCCAATCAGTTACGAAACCGAGAATGAATGAGTCTACCATCAAGATAAAAAATGTAAGCGTTAAGAGAGGATTTCGGGGCAACTCATAAAAGATAAATATCGTGAGGAGAGCAAACCAAGGATTTTGAAGATACTGTGCTAGCTCCGAAGAGCCTGAATATGACCCAATCAGAAAGAAGACTGATGACGTGACATATATGAAAATAGACAGTCGCAAAGCTGAAAACTCTATCCACCTGATCTTACTCTTCCCATTCATTTCTAATAAGTACGCCTGATTATTTGATGACTCTAGGATAATAAGAATTACAGGATCAATTTCATGAGTTTGCGCTTACAGAGATGAGATATTTGGTGAAAATAGCAATCCCTAAATAAAGGCTCATTCATAATAACCATAGTTATAAAGGGTTGAAAGAAAAATCGGTTAAAAAAAGTAAAGAAAATATATAATCGAATTTGTACGTGATGTGTTAAAATATGATTGAAATTAGATGGCATGGGCGAGGTGGGCAAGGTGCAGTTACTGCTACAGAACTATTAGCCAAGGCTGCTGTCAAGCAAGGACTAAACGCTCAAGCTTTTGCTATGTTTGGACCTGAGAGGCGTGGTTCTCCAGTAGTAGCTTTTACAAGAATAGATAAAGAACCTATAGAAGTTAGATCTCATATTTACGAACCAGATATAGTGGTCACATTAGATCCGACTATCATAAACATTGTAGATATCTCCACTGGCTTAAAGCCCAGTAGTACTCTTGTGATAAACTCTAAATCCTCTCCAAAAGAACTAAAGAAATCTTTTCCTAATTTTAGAATTGCTACTGTCGATGCAACATCAATAGCCCTAAAAAGGCTGGGCGTACCTATAACAAACACTGTCATGCTAGGAGCCCTTGTGAAAGCAACAAAGATCGTAGAACTTAGTAATGTAGAGAAAGTCGTTTCTGAGAGGTTCAATCGAATTAATGTTGAAGCTGTAAAAGAAGCTTTTAATGAAACTGTCGTGCTGGAGGCTTAAGGATGGGAAGACTACCCAAATGGAACGAGATGCAGGAAGGTTTCATAACCAATACTCTATCTGAATCCATCAATAAGACAGGCACTTGGCGCACTTTTAAACCAATTATAGATCACTCAAGATGCACCAAGTGTGGTTGGTGTGTGATTTACTGTCCTGAACCTTGTATTAGCTTCGAATCCTCAGGCGATGGTAAAGTAGTCATAGACTACGATTTCTGCAAAGGCTGTGGCATATGTGCTGAAGAATGCCCTATCAAGTGCATAGATATGGTCATGGAGGAGTAAAAGTTGCAAAAAGTCGAACCTTTTCTCTTATCAGGAAATCTTGCCATAGCTTACGCTATAAAGCAACTTAATGTAGATGTAGTGTCAGCTTACCCCATTACGCCACAAACTACAATTATTGAGAAGATTTCAGAATATGTTGCAAAAGGAGAGTTAAAAGCTAATTTTATGCTGGTTGAATCGGAGCATTCAGCTATTTCAGCATGCTTGTCTGCAGCTGCCAGTGGGGCAAGGGTCTTTACATCTAGTAGCTCACAAGGGCTACTTTTAATGCACGAAATACTTTTCATAACATCTGCACTAAGGCTTCCAGTAGTAATGGTTGTAGCCAATAGATCTGTTTCAGCGCCAATAAACATATGGAACGATCATGGAGACATAATGCCCCAAAGAGATACAGGCTGGATTCAGTTTTTCGTAGAATCTGCTCAAGAGGCTTACGATAAAGTCATTCAAGCATATAGGATAGCTGAAGACAAACGGGTCAGGCTTCCCATTATGGTTAACATGGATGGCATAGTCTTGAGTCATACCTATGAGCCTGTATACCCCCTTAGCGATTCAGAAGTTGCCTCATTTTCGCCTTGGAATTTAAGTTTGAAAAGACTGGACCCAGATAACCCTTTGACCATTGGTGGTTTCTGCTATCCCGATTACTATTTTGAGACCAGGTACCAATCCTCAAAAGCATTAGAAGACTCTCTCCCTATAATATCTAAAGTGGATAAAGAGTTTGGCAAGCTATCAGGAAGAAGTTATGGTCTGGTATCTCCATTAAAGTGTGACGATGCTGATGCGATTTTGGTCTCCATAGGTTCAATATCTACAACCATTAGGGCTACTGTGAAGAAACTTAGAGAGAAGGGTAAAAAAGTGGGAATGGTAAGCCTTAAACTCTTCAGACCTTTCCCTCTTAATGAGTTGATCAAATCCATAAAGAATGCAAAGGCAATAGGCATTATTGATAGAGCTCTTTCGCCAGGAGCTGTGGCAGGACCGTTATTTACTGATGTAACCTCAGCTCTGTACTTATCAAAGATGAGCATACCAGCTGTGAACTTCTTTGTGGGATTAGGGGGGAGAGATGTAAAGGTAGAAGATATTGAAAGTATGTTCGCCAATCTCAAAAAGATACTCAAATCTGGGAAGATCGAGAAGCATTCATACTATGTTGGTTTGAGGGAATAGAATGCCATTCAAGAACTTAAAAGAAATCATTGTTAGACAGGATTTCTTCAGCCCTGGCCATGGCCTTTGTGCTGGGTGTGGTGCAGCCCAGATAGCAAGAATTGTGATGAAGATAGCTGGAAAAAATAGCATCATGATAAATGCAACAGGCTGCCTAGAAGTTTCTACTACTACATATCCATGGACGGCATGGAAGGTCCCTTACATACACGTAGCCTTTGAAAATGCAGCCGCTGTTGCTTCAGGGATAAGGGCTGCTTACGATGCTTTGATCATGAAAAAGAAATTGGACAAAGATGTGAATGTGGTTGTTCTAGCTGGCGATGGTGGTACTGCCGATATAGGATTGCAGGCTTTAAGCGGGGCCTTCGAGAGAGGAGATCGTATCGTTTATATCTGCTATGATAATGAAGCTTACATGAACACTGGCATTCAAAGAAGTGGAGCAACGCCTTATGATGCATGGACTACAACTAGCCCTGCAGGCCAAAAGACATTGAAAAAGGATCTGATGGGAATAGCCATAGCTCATAGAGTGAAATATGCAGCTACGGCTACAATATCATACTTATTGGATGCAGCAAACAAAGTTGAAAAAGCGCTATCTATAAGCGGTCCATCTTTCATACATTGGCTTCAGCCCTGCACTATAGGATGGAGATATGACCCAAAGTTGACAGTTAAACTAAGTAGGTTAGCCGTCAAGACAGGTCTATGGCCCCTCTATGAACATTATGATGGATTCAATAAACTTACGGTGCAAGTACCTAGAAGAACTCCAGTTTTGGAGTACCTTAAGCTTCAGGGAAGGTTTAGGCACATAATGGATAATCAAGAAGAATTGGCAAAGATCCAATCTTATGCCGATGAGCTTGCTACTAAATTTGGATTAGGACCTGTAACTGAATAATTTTGTAAATAAAATACTCCAGGTATAAATATCATCATATAATATGGAAGACTTATATGCTAGGATTGTTAAAAGTATTGTATTACGCTTAAAGAGTTAACTAGATTAAAGGAGGTGATAATTTGCATAGCTCTATCGTAAAGTACTATGTAAGGCTTAAGTTTGATGTAGAAGGTGTAGTAGAAAAAGCTGACTTAATAGGAGCTATTTTCGGACAGACAGAGGGTCTATTCGGTCCTGAGATGAACCTTAACGAGCTACAAAAGACTTGGAAGGTCGGTAGAATCGAAGTTAATTTAGAATCTAAAGGAAACAGAACCTATGGGGAAGTCTTGATCCCTATGTCTACTGACATATCTACCGCTGCCCTAATAGCTGCTGCTGTAGAGAATGTGGATAAGGTAGGTCCTTGTTCAGCACGCTTTACTCTCATAGGAATTGAGGATGTAAGAGAATCCAAGAGAAGAATCATAGCTGAGAGGGCAAAGAGCATCGTAAAGGAATGGGCATTAAAGTCCGTAAGCGAAAGTGAAGAATTGCTGAAGGATATAATGGAAGTTGCTAGGCGCTCAAAGCTCATCACTTATGGCAAGGAAGAATTGCCAGCTGGTCCAGGGATTCATACTTCAGATACCATAATAATCGTTGAAGGAAGAGCCGATGTGATAAACTTGCTAAGGGCTGGAATAGAAAATGTCATAGCCGTTGAAGGTGTAAAGATACCTGAAACAGTTGTAAAACTATCTAAAGATAAGAAGATCATAGCCTTTTTAGATGGGGATAGAGGTGGCGATTTGATATTGAAGGAGCTTTCCCAAATGATGAGAATCGACAAAGTCCTGAGGGCACCCCCAGGAAGAGAAGTCGAAGATTTGACGCCTTTGGAAATTCTTGAGATATTGAAAAAAGAAGTACAGATGCAGCCCGCTGAAGAAGCCCCTACTCATTTAGGAGGATTGTCAGCAAAAGTCAAAGAATCTTTCTCTAGTATCCATGGTACCCTAGAAGCCATAATACTGGATGAGAAATTTGATCAAATTGCAAGGGTTCCAGTCAACGAGCTTGTTCAACGTCTAGAGAATACAGAAGGAGCCAAGTATCTGATCTTTGATGGTATAATAACTCAGCGCTTAGTAGACTTAGCCCTAAAGAAGGGAATGATCGCAATCATTGGTCATAGAATGGGAGATATAGCGGAGAAACCTTCTGATATATCGTTGAAGACCTTCGATGAATTCGGGCTGGAATGAACTCTAAAAGTAAATGATCATTCATAAATTCATAAAGAACAAAGGCTTAGTGTATCTAACTTTAGAAGATGCTGACGATCTTTGGTGTTTAAAGAGAATAATAGAGAACGGGGATCTAGTTTCAGGTGAAACGACCCGAGTAATAAAGCGTGAAGGGTTATACTCTAGGCCTGATAAAGGAGAGCGTGTAAGAGTTAGGGTTACAGTGAGAGTTGAGAGCGCAAAACTTGACAGTAGTCTTGGAAGATTAAGGATATCTGGTAAGATTGTAGAAATACCAGAGGATATAATTGCAAAAGGATCTTCTCATTCTATCGTTGTTACACCGAATTATAGTTTATCATTACAGAAAGATCGCTGGAAAGATCTAGATCTGCGCATATTGAAGGACAGTGTAAGAACGTCAGAACGCTTCATACTAATCGCTATGGATGGTAGAGAGGCTGGCATTGGAACCGTTAAAGGGACTCATCTTCAAATCCTACCGACAATAGAATCTGGTTTAATGGGAAAACATTACGACATAAAAACAAAACCATCAAATCTTTACTTTGATCAAGTAGCTCAAATAATCCTATTAGGATATGAGCCATTAACAAAGATATTTTTGGCAGGACCAGGTCATGTGAAAAACTCCTTTGCCAGTTTTTTGTTAAAACTAAGAGGTGATCTTAAAGAAAATTTGAAATTGATAGATGGAATAGACGTTGCAGGCGAAGATGGAATATACATGATACTTCGCTCCCCTCAGTTCAAGAAACAAATTGAAGAAAGCAAACTGGCTCAGGTATCTAACCTATTAGAGCAAGCTATAAAAAGAATAAGCGATGGTGATAAAAAGGTAGCCTATACCTTTAACGAAGTCAAAGAAGCCAGCAATTTAGGTGCCGTAGATTCCGTGTTAATATCTGACAAGATTTTTGATTATGGCACAAACGATGATGATCTTGCAGACCTTCTTAATTCTGTGGAAACGTTTCGTGGTAAGAGCTACATGATAGATTCAAGTACTGAAATCAGCTCTCAAGTTATGGCATTGGGTGGAATAGTCGCTCTTCTAAGGTTCTCCCCCAAGTAAAATATTATTCAATTCGTTAATCAATTACATTTTCATTTAACCACGATAAATATTTCTCATTAACGTATTCAGGGGCTATTTCTACTATCTCGGGAACTTCATAAGGGTGATTCTTTCTGATGGAATCTTTCAATTTGTCTGTGCCCTTTTCTGTAGTTTTAAAGAGTATTAAGAATTCTTCAGTATCTTCTATCTTTCCCTTCCATGCATAAATTGATCTAACCTTAGTTATGTTTACACATGCAGCAAGCTTGGCCTTTATAGAATCCTTGGCAATTTTCTCAGCGCTCATCTGATCCGGGCAAGTGGTAATTATCATCTTCATTTTGATCATGATAGATAAATAAAGAGGTATATCTAATCTTTTTTCATATCAGATCGTCAAATATGGGACAGCTATCATAAATATTACCAATGATACCATGGCTAAAGTTACTCCGGTAGTTATTCTCGACATGCTTTTCTCACTTAGTCTATTTTTCCCTATTGCTTGTAAGAATACTTTGAAGGCTTGCCCGCCATCCAGTGGGTAAATTGGCAAAGCGTTGAATATAGCAAGGTTGATGTTGATGAACCATATCCAGAAAAATAGATTCGCCAATGGATAGAACACATCACCTATGCTTGATGTGTAGAATCTATACATAACATCAGAGAACGGTATATTATTCGGTGCCAATGTAGGCAGCAGTAAATGGATCAAGGGCGTCGTAGAGCTAAGGCTCCAGTATCTTTCTAGCGTCTCAACTATTCCTACGGATAATATACCAAGGTTCTCAGAAGGAGTTCTTAGCGTTACACCAAGAAAAGCCCGTGAGCTATTCTGTGGATCACTCGCAAGTATGATGGAAAAATCTTTTATTTCTTCTCCTCTCTCGACTTTTAGAATAACATTGTCTCCTGGTTTAAATGTAGCAAGGGTTTCGTTGAGCTTATTTAATGATGTGATCTTGGTTCCATTCAATTCTGTTATAATATCCCCAGGAAGAACTCCCGCTTTTTGAGCAGGAAAATCTTGCAAAACTCCTGCTATAGCTGGGCCATCAGGCATCTTCAATGTATAGTTCAGTTTTATATCACCCCTTGCGATAGTTAAGGTTACATTTTCACCTGCATGAAGTTCTAAAGCCTTATCAAGATCTGATTGAAAAGTTAAATTCGACCCATTAATGCTTGTGATTATATCGCCAAACGTTATGCCCTCCTGAAAACTCTTAATCACTCCAACTCCACTAGCTATGGGAATCATAGAACTTACGATCAATATCAAGCATAAGAGCGCTATCCCGGCTGTTATTATATTGGCTCCTGGTCCTGCTGCCAATACTCTTCCTGAATCTTTTGCCTTTGCCTTCTTAAGCTCCTTTTCATCTATATCTACAAAAGCTCCTATAGGTAATATTAACAATAATATTATCCCACTAGATTTAACCGATAGTCCTGTAGACCTGGCAAGTATCCCGTGCATCCCTTCATGAACTATCATGGCTATTATCAAAGCGATCCATCCATAAACTATTGGTAAATAGGGGTTTATGCCTGGTATTCCTAGGTTTATCAAAGGATTGAACTGTCCTGCAAAGCTTCTAAGAGTGGCGCTTGAAATAAGGGCTATGACCGCCCTTAGTATAAGGTAAAAACCTACAAATGCAGCTATAGGAAGCATATATAACAAAAGCCATCCAAGTTTTTTGATGGATCTTAATCGAGCCAGTCTATCGATAAGTGATAGACCTTTCTTAGTCCTTATCAGGATGAAGGGAAAGCTTATCTCTACTGTCTTTGCTTCTTTTTGATCTTCTTTAGAGCTATCTGCCAATTATGCTGGACACTAACCTATAGCTATGAAAAAGCATGTTATAAAATATTTTAATCTCATCGAATAAATTTAAGTTTAGCATAATGCTAATGATCATAGGAGAAAAATCGAACTTTGCAATATGTTAGATGCATTAAATGCGACAATAGAGCCATATACTATAGAGCATACTCTGGTGAGAAACTCTGTAATTCTTGCTTCTGCTCCTCTATTATTGAAAAAGTAAAAAGAACAATAGCGAAATATGATCTATTAAAGTATGGCGATGCCATAGGCGTAGCAGTCTCGGGTGGAAAGGATAGCTTAA
Source organism: uncultured Nitrososphaerales archaeon (assembly GCA_938091495.1). Taxonomy (GTDB): domain Archaea; phylum Thermoproteota; class Nitrososphaeria; order Nitrososphaerales; family JACAEJ01; genus JAVZMU01. Next base: position 54,910 of record CALLJF010000021.1, read on the forward strand.
CATTACTAAGAATACTTAATGAATTAAGTAAACCTCATGCATCAAAGATCTTTGCCATAACCATAGATGAGGGAATATATGGCTACCGTGAAGAGGCTATTGATATATGCAAAAATTTTACTGAAGAGCTCAACATTCCTCATCATATATTCTCATTCGAAGAGCTTTTTGGATTCAGCCTAGATGACGTCATCAAGATTAGAAAGAGTAAGTTTTCAGCTTGCTCTGTTTGCGGAATTTTGAGAAGAAGAGCCTTGGATATTGCTGCCAAAGAGTTAAAGGTTGATGCTATTGCTACTGCCCATAACCTTGACGATTTTCTTCAAACCTTCATGATAAACTTGCTGAATGGAGATATTGACAGGATAAAATGGCTTAATCCTCTGATAAAGCCGAGAAGCGAGTTTGTTGTGAGAAGAGTAAAACCTTTAATGGAGATTTATGAGAAGGAAATAGCTTTATATGCCTTTCTCAAAAATACTCAATTTCAGACTGTTACTTGCCCATATATGAACGAGAGCATCAGATCAGAGATAAGATTAATGATGAATTCTTTAGAAGATGAGCATCCTGGAATAAAGTACAGTGCTTTGAATTCCGCCATAAAACTATCACAAAGTTTGATGACAGATGAAAGAGAGCTAAAGGCCTGTAAAACATGTAATTTTCCTTCTTCCAGCGATTTTTGCTCTGTATGTAAGATTTTAGAGATGGTAAAAAGAAACATGTATATATGAAAACCGTCGATAGTAAACTTGCGGCGATAGGTAGGGCTGGGAGGATAGCCGTCTCCCGTTCCTGAAAACGGCTATACGCAGGAGCCAGTAACCTATGGGTAAAGCATGCTGATCGAGATACCCGCCAGTCATGCATGGATGAAGTCACGCCGTGGTGGGTAGTCACAAGAGGCGAATCCTTCGAAGGAAGGAGATCGACCTTCAACTGTTGAATCGGGTGAGGTCCGGGAGGGAGCAACCCTAAGGCAGGGTGGCTACGCTGTCACGTCCACGTGATAGACTCAGCAGGCTGGAGATGGGGCTTGATCAATATGTGAAAACTATAGGAGCTATCGCCGCAAGATTAAGATAAAAATATTAAGTAATTCCATATAAGTTTCATAGCGCTGCGGTAGCCAAGCCAGGCAAGGCGACGGCTTGCTAAGCCGTTTCCCCTCTGGGGATCGTGGGTTCGAGTCCCACCCGCAGCGTCCACTTCGTGAATAAGATGTTGCTATTAATGGGGCCTGGCCTTATGTTCTACTACAGATTAGTATGTGTAGAAGATAACGAAGTAAAAGGAAAAATTCACAAATCTTCACTATCCTCATTACCTAGTCTTATAATCTCCTTGCTTCTCAGACGCCTAAGGTCATCATACCAAAGGCCGTAAAGCTTGTTACATTCTTTACATCTTACCCCATAATCTGAATAGAAGAGAATATCTCCGTTGCAGGAGCATTTACCATAAACTCCCTTCTCCTCTAATACTTGAATTAAGCGTACTTTCTTCTGCCTGGCCATATCTTAATATCTCAAAGGCTTATAACAAGATAACAAACTTAACGAGAAAATCTCTTAGAAGAATGAACCTTTAATCAATAACAAGATAACAACACTATCAAAAAAATTTTTTTGTTAGACATCAACCTTTATCATCTTCGAGGAGCCTTCTTTCGATGATTCTTTGATTATATATCCATCTACCAACTTCCCTTTCTAACTTTGATTCCATTATTCTAAAACGATCTATACAAAGAAATAGTAGCATGGCTAAGGTTCAAATTCACAATTTATCTTTGAACTTTCTTAAAACGTTTTTAAACAATAGACTTATAGGTATTGTAAAAATTATGTGTAAGGTGATAGAATGTCCAAGAAGTTGTTAAGTAAATTTGAGAAGAAGATGGGTTTCACTCCAGAGATTATGAGTGTAGCGGCAAAGCTAGATCCAAAGATGGGAGAATTCTATAAATTCTGTGACTTTACAATACAGGAGGGTGGTGCCCTATCATCGAAGATGGAGATGCTCATGATAATGGTTATGGGTGCGCAAAGGCACTGTAAAGAATGTGTATTCAGCAATGAGAGGTACATATAACAAAGGTGCAACAGAAGCGAAGATATTAGAAGCCATAAGAGTAATGGTAGTTAAGGGAGGAGGCCAGGCCATCGCTGCTCGTAAGGATGCTCTTCAAATGCTGAAGGATAAGAAGTTCAAAAAAGGAACTTGCTAAATAAACGTATCCTCACATAAATAATGTCATTGAATCGTAGTAATCATAAGATTAGAAATTAAGATGAGTATATGATGATAGCATATGCATAATCTCTTTTGCCCTTTCCTTTGCCTTTTTCTCTAGTTCATCATCGATAGTCTTCTTTTTGATGAATTCTTGAAGAATTCGTGTCACTTTTTTTGCCTTCATCGTAGCATCATCCCAATTAATAGGTTTAAAGCCCTGAAGTTTCTTTGGCCCTTCGTTACCACCTTCTGAATAGTACCAATCTCTAAAATCCGCCCAACATCCAGCATGAAAGAGTAAATAGCCTATGGGCGTTACTATCGGAGGTATCCCAAGACTTAATGCTCTAGCCGTATTCTTATGCACATTGCTTTCACCCCAGCTCATACTGTAGGCTACCATTATGCTACCTCCTGCTGGGATTAAATTGCCTAAGACCTTGAAGAGCTTTACATCAAGACCAGAATCTGCCAGATTAACAGTTACTCCATCAGAAGATATAGTCTCATAATAATCTTCGTCTATCCAACCCTTTATTCCTAAAGAAATTCTACCAGAACTATATATCCCAACAAAAACAGGGGGTCTGAACCTTTTTCCATTTCTTACAAGATAGAACTCAAAGTACCTCTGCTCAAAATAGTGCCTTTTCTTGACTTCTACGTGAATTTCATAGCTATCCAATTGCTTGCCTTCAAAGATGCAAAGGATATGCTGCAATCTCTCTAACTTTGATTAGTGAAAGAGACTTTAAAGATTTATTCCAATTTATGAGCCAAAGCCTTCGCACTTATACTTTGTAAGAGGTTCAACTCCGTCTGATTTTACCAAAAAGGTATCTTCACACTTCAAAGAGCCTATTCTAGGGATCATCAAAGGAGCATGGACGAAAGCAAGGACCATGTTTTCAGAAACTTTGAACTGTCTTTGAGCAGATAGAATCGTTGTTATTGGATCTTCCTCTACCAGAAGACCTACTCCATGGGCAAAGCCTGTTAGATAGTACTTCTCATAATCATTCTTTTCAAGTATTTTCTTTATTTCATTCTCAACGTCGATGAACTTTACTCCAGGCTTAACATTATCCTTTGCCTTTTCATATGCATCATGTAGGGCTTGATGAGCCTTTTTCGCTTCTTCTGATGCTTTGCCAACAAATATGGTTCTGGTTATGTTGCTATTGTATCCTATACAATCTGCAGAAACCACTACTGAGACTGCGCAATTGTTTCTAACCTTAACATCATTACGAGGCTCTGCATGGGCCCTTGGATTTGGACCAGCGTTCACATATACATGAGGAGATTCTGAACCTGCTTTTATCATATCGTATATGGCTTCAGCAGCAATATCGAGCTCACTAACTCCAATTGAAATAGAATTCAAAGCTTTATCCAAACCTTTCTCAGCTATCTTGGAAGCCTTCTTTATCGCTTCGATCTCATCGTAATCCTTTATCATTCTGAGATTCATTATCATACCATGAACGTTTCTCACTTCTATCTTAGGGTTGAGAGTCTTAAAGAGTTCAAAAAAGGCTACATAAGAGTCTCTCTCAACACTATAGTCAAAGCCAATTGTTTTGTAATTATGATCTCTTATCCATCCAGTAATGCCTTTCATCAAATCTTCAACTTTTCTATAAGTAACAACATCTTTGATCCAAGTCTTGCTTAGGAATTCTTCTACCTCTTGCTCAACTATGAATGCTGTAGGTTCTCCCTCAGCAGGTATCATTAAAGATGGTCTTAGCCACTTTATGCCAGTAAAATACATGAAGGAGGATAAAGTTCTGATGTTCGAAGCTTCTATTTTGGATTCTTTCATCGACTCTTGGAACTTTTCAACTCTTTTCCTTAAGCTATCTTTATTGAACATTTGGTAATCATCCACCTTAATCTAGGCTTTGCACAGATCATTAATATAAGCTTTAAACACGAGTAAAGAAATTATAACTTTCTGACTATAAGGATGACTCTTTGAAGGAATGTAATAAGAGCCAATATTAGAACTACAATAACTCCATAGTTGACATATCCTAAAATGCTGACGATTGATAATACAAGTATTCTTTCTGCTCTCTCACCTATGCCAGTCCCTGAGAGATTTATCCCTAAAGATTCCCCCCTAGCTCTAGCATAGCTGACAAGTAGAGAGAAGGACAAAGCCATTAAAACCAAAACAGCATCACTAAAGCCTCCTATTAGTATACCAATGTATACTAACAACTCTCCCAATCTGTCAAAAGTAGAATCTATGAAGGCTCCTCTTGATGAGACTAAGCCTTTAACCCTTGCCACTGAGCCATCCAATACATCCGCAAAGCCCGATATTAGCAAAAATACCCCGCCATAAAACCCGTCTTTAAAGAATATACTTGAGTAAAGTAAGCCTGATAGAAAAGCCATTGTTAACCCAAAGGATGACCAGAAGAAGGGAGGCAAGCCGGCTTTAGCAACTAGTACGCCTAACTTGTTAAAAAATGGTTCAAAGATTTTCCTAAATTTGTTGAGCATAGCCCCTATATCTTTTTATGATGGAATATAAATGTATGAAAAAGCTCTAAAGTCAAATTGCTCAATTTTATATTCTAGTATTTTGTAGCTTCTATGATGGCTTTGGGTAAGGTTCAGAAGGGCGTAATATGCTCTGTGATAGATTGTAACAATGAAGCTATTCGCTCGTTGGGCAGAGACAAATTTTCAGCGTCTGATCTAAAATTAAAGGAAGGAAGAAGGGTTTACCTTTGTGAGCATCATTACAAAGTGTGGAAGAAAGAAACAAAAAAGATGAGAGAATTAGATAGGCTAAGGTATGGTCAAAAATAGTTATATACAGGATAACCTGTTATTCCATAAGGCGTAGTCATATGGCTGAAAAACCAACAGCTGCGTTTATCTTATCTCTGATCGGGGCTATATTAATCCTCATTGATGGTCTATGGGTGGCTGTCACATTTTCTATCCTGGGTGGCATAGGTTTTTTGTTGCCAGGGTTTGAGTGGCTAGGTGGTTTGTTTCTCATTGTAGCTGCAGTAGCCATTATACTGGGTATACTCGCCCTCATCGGCGCCATGATGATGAACACTACAAATAAAGATAAAGTCAGAACAGGGTCGATCCTTGTACTGGTCTTCTCGATAATAAGTCTGATCGGAGGAGGTGGTTTCTTCATAGGTTTCATTCTATGCCTAATAGGCAGTATACTAGGACTTACATGGAAACCCACAGCTACAGCCCCGCCCCCACCGCCTCCTACGTAAAGGAGGCTTTTTTATTCTCTACTAATCCTGTTAAGATAGTCAAAAAGCTGGCGGGCGTAGTTACTTAGTCCATCGACACGTTTAACTATTTCAGCGAATTGAACTTCTAAACGTGTAACCCTCTCTTTAAGTTCAGCTATATCCCTATCATAAGATTTTTCAGACAAATTCTCTCGTCATTAAATTTGGATTTATGACTATTTGAGCTTTGTGCAAAATTTCCTTAAACTGGTTGGATTTGTTTATAAATCCATGGCCAATTCTATATACCTTAGTTTGTGGCGCTTGGTGAGGTAATGAAGATGGTAAATTTCCAAGCAGGCAATTACTATTTAATGGATAAAGATGGACAAGTACACACTATAGATAGCGCAAAAATAAAAGATCAAAACCTTCAAGCTTTAATCGAAAATGAAGTGTATAAAAAGAGCGTTGCTAAAAAGGCCCCACACATAGAATTAATGAAAAAACTCAAGTTGGTAGGATATGAAGGATTATCTGAGCCAGGTCACATAAGACTAACCCCAAAAGGAACCCTGATCTTTGATTTATTGGCTGATAGGGCTTTACAAATAGCTTTAGAGTTAGGGGCGAATCCCATCAAAACACCAATCCTTTATGATCTTGATCTTAAGCCCGTGAGTGAACACGCTAAGCTTTTTGGTCAAAGGATGTATAAACTAAAGAGCGGTAAGAGAACCTTTGCTTTAAGGTATGCTGCTTGCTTCGGACAATTCTCTTTCCTCTCAGATTCAATTATATCTTACCGAGATTTACCTCTTAAGATCTTCGAATTAGCTGATAGCTACAGGCTTGAGCAGAGGGGAGAATTGATAGGGCTTGCAAGGTTAAGGAAGTTTCATATGCCAGATATGCATATACTATGCCATGACCTGGAAGAGGCTAAAGTCGAATTTAAGAAAATTTATAAAAAATGCTTTGAGGAAGGGGAAAAATTCGGTTGGGATTATGTGAGCCTATATAATGTTAGTAAGGGCTTTCTTGACGATCCTAAAGGATTTGATTATATTAGATCTTTGGTAAAGATGGAAGGAAATCAGGTCTTAATTAATGTAGTTGAGTCTGGCATGTATTATTGGGTCCTTAACATTGAATTTAATTTCGTCAGCCAACAAAAACGTATCATCGAGAGCTCTACTGCCCAGATAGATGTTGGGAATGCTGAAAGGTTCAACATATCTTATGTAGATGAGGAAGGTAAGGAAAGAAGGCCTGTAATAATCCATACAGCAGTTATAGGATCTTTGGAAAGATTCATGGCAGACTTATTGGAAAGGGCATCGAGTTTAGAAATTCCCTCTTTGCCAACATGGATCTGCCCAGTTCAAGTTAGGCTCATCAACGTAAGTAATGACTCTTTAGACTTTACAATAAAATTGGCTGAGAAGTTTAATCATAATAATATTCGGGCTGATGTTGATGATAGAAATGAGAGTGTGGCAAAGAGGATAGCCAGTGCCGAAGTTGAATGGATACCATACATAATAGTTATAGGCAAGAAAGAAGTTAATGGTGGAAAATTGCCAGTTAGGATAAGGTCTTTAAGAAAGACGATAGATATGAGCGAGGAAGATTTGTCAAAGAAAGTTAAAGATGAAACTCAGGGTTGGCCATACCGTCCTTTATACTTTAACATGCTCTTATCAAAAAGGCCAAAATTTGTCTAAGGCTTTCTACTATTCTGAGATAAATAAGATAAGCCAATAATTTCATTCATAAGCTTTGCAGCTACTACGGCTGTAATGCCACTATCATAAAGAGGTGTGAGCTCTACTATATCAAATCCTATGATCTTCTTTCCCTTTAATGAATAGAGAAACTCTAATAGTTTATGTAGAGATAGGCCATCAGGCTCAGGGTTGCCTACTCCTGGGGCGAATGATGGATCCAGTGCATCTAAATCAATACTTACATAAACGTTTTCGAAATCCTTGAGAAAATCTAGTAATAACATTTCTGCATTCGGAATAGTTCGTATAGTTTGCAGTGATATCAGAGATAGTCTTATCTTATCAGCAATCTTCCATTCGTCTCTGCTAGCAGCCCTAGAACCGATATGAATGATAGATTCAGTTCCTACCTTATCTGTCAAGCGCCTAAGAAAAGTTGCATGGCTTAACTTCAGTCCAGCAAACTCATCTCTTAAGTCTAAATGAGCATCGAATATTATGAGTGCGGTGTCTTTAGGCATGGAAAGATATGCGCCAAAAGTTAAAGTATGCTCCCCACCGAGAATGCCAAAAGTTACTCCTTCTTGAACTAGTTCTCTCACAACTTTTTCTACTGAATAAACCATATCATCAACATCATTGGTTAGTTTTAAGTTTCCGAGGTCTAACAAACTCAAACTTTCTAGATCAACATCTAAGAAAAGAGAATAAACTTCAATGTTCATGTAGGCTTGCCTGATAGCATTAGGACCAAATCTTGCACCAGGTCTAAATGTTACAGTTGAATCAAAAGGAACGCCAAAGATTTTTACAATAGGCTCCATACCCTCTTTTATAACGGTTATTAAAGGCTCTGATGTGAGGAAAAGATCCTTATAGCTCATTCTAACTTAACCTTTCTAAGAGTGAAGCAACTATTAAGGGGAATGCCAATGTTACCTCACTTACTACCACAACCTTCCTTGCATCCTTGTCTATCTTCCCCCAAGACACAGCTTCATCCAATGTTGCACCAGAAAGCCCTCCAGTCTCCGGTCTATCAAGAGTTATCTGTATGACGTAGTTCAACTTTTTCCTTTCGAAGTAAAAGGATTGGAATACATAATTCTTGGGCACTCCTCCTCCAAGGATCACTGCCCCTACATTATCATACATCTTTCTTATAGCCCAAATCTCCTGAAGATCCATGAATGCATCGACACGCAAAGTATCTTTTTTCTCTTTATTGTGCATCGCTGCCATAAGGCCATAAACAGAGTCTTGAATGGCAGGGGCAAATATCCTTACATTATTAAGGTAGGCAGACTTAAGTATTGAATCCTTGCCTGGCAAGCGCTTAGCTATCTCCATAAGAAACTC
>CALLJF010000022.1 GCA_938091495.1 uncultured Nitrososphaerales archaeon
TGCAAGAATGAGTGCTAAAGCCCTTAAGACAGAGTATATGGATGAAGGTGTCATTATCGGAATCCCAGGAGAAATGCTAAAGACAATTTCGGACAATATCGATAAGATCGGATATGTGAAGAAGAGATTAACAAAGTAGGACAGATGTGTGTAATGCAGGAGCGTATAAGACGACTGCGAATCGCCCTGATGCTCACATTCATAGTCTTGGTTATAGCGGGTCTTATATATTCACGTATCATGGCCTACTCACTAGCTCCTACAATTCAGCCAGCACATCTTCAAGGCCTTCCACTGTGGATGATTCCACTTGCTTACATCTGGGATTATCTGAGCCATGGATGGATATGCCTTCTCTTCGCCTTTGTCGCTGCAGGCTTGGTCTACGAGTTCATGCCAAAGTCTTTTATTGCAAAACATATGGGTAGCGGAAAGGTTCAAGGATATGCTTTGGCTGCAGGGTTCGCCCCATTTTTTACCGTCTGCTCATGCACCATGGTCCCCTTGTTCGCTGGGATTCTTTATACTGGCGCAGGTATAGGCCCTGCCATCTCTTTTCTTCTAATGGCTCCAGCCGCCAACATACTCACTATTTTGCTCACGGGTGAAATTCTCTCTTGGGAGATTGCAGGTATCCGAATAATTGCTTCCCTCGTTACTGCTGTTGTAGCAGGATTTATCATATCCAAGACACCTTGGGGGAAGAGAATTGAAGCTGAGCATCGGCTAAACTCTGGAACTACCACTACCAACCTAGAAAACGTTAAATCCCCTTTTGATGAAAGATTGACAAGTGCACTGAAATTCGGCGGATTCTTGGGCAAGCAGATACTTCCATTCTTCTTCTTGGGGCTTGTAGTTGTAAGCTATTTGGAAGCCTTCCTTCCTGGAGAGATAGTTGCCATGTATTTTACGGGCGTAGGTGGAGTTCTTCTCGCATCGGTAATTGGAGGGCCTCTATACACTCCAACATTGGTTGAAATAGTATTGGGTAGAGGGCTAATGAATTTAGGAATGTCTAGTGCGGCTTTGCTGTCTTGGCTCATGGGTCAGCCTTATGATATCCCGAATATGATTGCAACCTCAAGGGTCGTAAAGTGGAAAGTTGTTTTGAACTACGCCCTTATAGCATGGCTCTTTAGTGTAGTATTTGGGCTAGCTTATGGACTGGTATCTGGCTCATTATGAAGTGTGAAGGACTTTGCCTGGAACAGATAAAAAAATCTTGAAGGTGAAGCCTCCTCCCGAATATCCTACTGAAGATGGCAGTTACCTTAGAGGAAACGATCTTTCTCCAGTTGCGGTCTGTGTTCTTCTTCATACGTTCTATGATAAGATTCCATCATATCTTCAAGAGTTGGTGAAGACAAGCATAGAATCTGGTGCTGCTCTAGCAGGATACCTTCAGACTGAGAACGTAGGAATTGAGAAGATTATTTGCAATATTGTAGCGAATCCGAACATTCGCTACCTAATTGTCTGTGGAGTGGAGTCTTCTGGGCATCAACCTGGACAGACTCTACAGGCTCTAGTGGATAATGGTGTTGATGAGAAACGCCGGATCATAGGGGCTGAAGCGCCTACACCATACCTATACAATATACCTCTAGAGGCTATAAAACGTTTTAGGAAGCAGATAACTCTGGTAAATCTTGCCTTGCTTGAAGATGTTATATTAGCAAGAAGACCAGAAGTGATAAAAGAGGCTATAAGGTGTTGCTATCAAGAAGAGCCAACACAATTCATGCAGTGGACTCTTTATGATCAAGGTGCGTTTCCTGAAGAAGCTTTATGTTTTAAGATCACATGGCGAATCGAGAAGCCTTGGGCTGTTTTATCACAGAGAGAGGCTGAAATCTTCAAAAAGTTGGATATAGAGATTGAACGGACTCGCCAGAAAAAGGAAAGAAGGAAGGAAGATGAAGAATTACTCAAACTACTTAAACCCCAAAACAGTAGCAAAGAGACAAAGTAAAAACGAATGCAACTCTTCGATTTAAAACATATTTAAATATGTTCATAACTTCTATATGGCATGAATAGTATTGACGCAAGACTGAAACGCTTAGTATCATCTGAAATATGTAAAGGAGAGAATGTGGAAAAGTATGCAGTAGAATTAAAACGTCTTACTGAGAGTGTATTTGATGAAAAAATCTTAAAGTCAATGGAAAGGCTCTTTAAAACTCTTGGAGACTCAACACGATTAAGAATGATCAAGATGCTAGCCTTAAGGAAGATGTGCGTCTGTGAGATAATGGTTGCATTGAGCATGACTCAGCCAAATGCTTCTCACCATCTTGGAATGCTAGAGAGAGCAGGCATAGTTAAGAAGAAGAAGGAAGGGAAATGGGTATTTTACAGCCTTGCAAAGCCAGAGATAGTTGATGTTTTGAATAATTTATCAATCCATTAGATTATGTAAATGGCTGGTCTATATGGTTGGGCTAAACTCGCTCTATTCATAGGATCGAATTTTTTAGCATCATCTTCGCTGTAAACCTCAACCTTAGCACCTAATTCTTTTTCTAAAAATCCAGCAGAGTTTCTTAGAACACTTAATTCATCTAAAACCTTGACCTTTAACCTTCTTTGCCTTATATCAGGAGGCATCTTCCGAATTTCATCATAAATTTTTTGAACGAATTTGTATAGCTCTTTACTCACCTTCTTCATTCTTGGATCTTCCATAAATTTTTTCATCAATTCACCAATATCTATTGCGCTAACTTCAAGAATTTCAAGGGCTTTTAAGTATGCATCCCACTTCCACTCAGAAGATGTATAATAGCAGATTCTACTTGGCTTGATCTTAGTTACTTTAATTATATTTGCAGTATCATCTAAAGTCTTCATAATCATCTCTTCTATCTCCTCAGCCCTTACATCAACCTTATTCTCATCATAAACTGGCCAATCAGCAACAGAGACTAAGCCTTCTTTGCCCATCTTCTCCCAGATTTCTTCACATATATAGGGAGCAAAAGGTGCTAGTAATCTCACTTTTGTTTCGATTAAAGTTTTAAGCACTTTGGCCATTGCTTTCCTCCTTTTCTCTGATGAACCTTCTATAGGACTACGTTTTAAATACCATTGCAAATCTTGATCAAGCTCGTAAAGGGAATAATTGATAGCCTCTCTTATTCTGAGCTTATCCATGGCTTTAGTCACAGATTTTATGATTTTTTGAAGCTTGCTCATCAGCCACCTATCTTCACTTGATAGTTCAACATCCTCACTCTCATCCTTGATATTTATCACACTCATGGCAAACTCATAGAAGCGCTCAAGTTTAACATTAAGACTCTTTGCCAAAGACGGGCTAAAGTCTGCATCCTGCAATAATTCTGCTGTTGAGAGAATCGCTAGCCTCAAAGGATCAGCCCCAAACTTTCTAATGGCTTCACGCAATGGTATTATATTGCCAAGAGATTTTGACATCTTCTTTCCTTCCATTAGCACGCTACCATTAACGACTATCTGCCTTGGCCACAGTTCTTTTGAAAAGATGGCTACATGGTTGAATATGAAAAAGGTCAAATGATTTGGGACTAAGTCTCTACCAGAATGCCTACTATCCAAAGGATAGAAGTATGTGAACTCATCCCTTATCTTCTTCAGCGACTCTTCTTTGATCTTGGTTACTTTCGAAACTTCTTTAAGATCGCCCTCACCCAATAGTATGTAATCAAAGAATTCATCCACCAATTGATCTGGACCTATTTTATACAATTTGATATAATTTGATAGTGTGTAGTAAGCCATGTATATTACAGAGTCTGATAAACTCTCAATTATCCATTCTTTATCCCAAGGCAATTTTGTACCTAATCCAGACTTCCTTGCACATGCCTTTTGCTTCAACCACCTTATAGTGTACTCGAATTCAGGACGAAGATCCTCTGGTACTATGTCCATACTGTCAAGGCAATCCTTAGCAAGATTCTTCCAATTCTCATCGCCATAGTTTATGAACCACTGATTCTCAAATATCTTCACTATACATTCTGTTCCGCATCTGCATATTATAGGCCTGTTCAAGATTTCGTAGAAGATATCTCCTTTATTCGATTCCATCAAATCTTCTTTGACCCTTTCTTTCGCTACAGAGACTGGCAAGCCTGAATAATGCATAGTATTTGCTTTCATCCTACCTGAGTGAAACTCTTTGCTGTAGACCTCTGCTGTTGCTTCTTCAAGCCTAGGATCGCTTTGACTCTTTATGCCAAGCTTCTTAATTACATCTAAAGCTGGAAGGTCAGAGTAGCCTTCAAGCTCTATTATTGAGATAGGAGTTATAGATTCTAATAACTTTAGGTCTATTTTGTAAAGCATTAATTCATCACTTCTCTTTTTCAAATCTTCTAATGCTTGATAATCGTAAGGCGCATGCCCAGGGACTGACATAACTACTCCAGTAGCATTCTTTGGATCAACAAAAGATGCAGGAAATATTGGAACCTTAAGCCCTGTGAGGGGGTTTTCAGCCCATTTCCCTATTAAATCTGATCCTTTTACTTCTTCTATCTCTTCTACTTTTTTGTTGAGATAACTAAGTTTTATCAAACATTCTTTGCTTACTATCCAATTCTCATCATTCACTTTGACTTTTACATAATTAGCATCAGGATTTAACCAAACGTTTGTCACGCCAAAAATCGTCTCAGGTCTTAGAGTAGCAGCTGGAAGAATATACCCATCAAGGATGAATTTTATTAATATGAATTCTCCTATTTCAGGTTCAACATCTCCAATAGTATCATGCTGACCAACTGGGTTTCCATCCTTGGGGCACCAGCCTACTGGATGACTACCTTGAGCTATGAAACCTTTCTCATAGAGCTTCTTAAACTGCCATTCTATGAATCTGCTATATTGTGGATCAATAGTAGTGAACTCTCTGCGCCAGTCTATTGAATAGCCGATTTCTTTCATTCCCTGCTTTATCTCTTCATGAAAGTATCTCGCAATTCTTAAAGGCTCATCAAATTCTTCTATAGTTGAAATAGGAACGCCATATATCTTCGTGAATGTTTCTATCAGTTCTTCATCTCTTTCTGCCAATCTTTTCGACATAGCAAGTATAGGAGTGCCTGTGTAATGGAAGCCCATAGGTAATAAAACGTTCTTCCCTTTCATTCTCATATATCTTGCATGGACATCTGCTAGAGTATAGGTCCGACCATGTCCTATATGTTGTGGTGAGTTGGGGTATGGGTATGCAACTGTTACAAAATACTTTTCCCTTTTGAAATCAGCATCGGCTTCAAACACATGTGAACTTTCCCAAATCTTTCTCCACTTCTCCTCCATTTTTGACCAATCTAATACCAAATTCTCCACCTGAATGTTAGAGATATGTTCGGAAGACTATTGCTCCCTTTCCTTTATCACATTTTCTATCTGTGAGTATAAAGCTGACTTAACTTCTCCAACCTTATCAATGAGGGGGCCACCACCTCTTCCAAACCTTTCATCCCCTCCTCCTGATCCTCCCATGATCTGAGAGATGTTCCGAACTATCTCTTTTGCTTTCACACCTCTTGCTCTAGCATCTTTCCCACAGAATACTATAACTCTTGCGACTTTGTTTTCTAAAGCTATTGCGCAGTAGACTAAAGACGGGTTTTGCTCTATAACCTTCTCACCGAGCATTATATGAAAATCTTCTCCTAATTCACTATCAACTTCAAAATAAACATTAATACTAGAAATCTTAGTGGCTTTCTCTATTATTCTGTCCTTTGAAAGTTCTGACAATCTTTTAAGCATGATTTTCTGTTTTTTCATCAGTTCACTACGATCTAATGCCAGCCTATTGATGGCATCTACGAGTTTCTCTTGCTGAGCTCCTACTACTTGAGATATTTTTGACAACATATCTTCTTGAAGCTGAAAGAATTTTAGGGCAGGCTCTCCAGCAACGAACTCAAACCTCTCAACACCATCTTGCACTCTTTCAACCCTTATTATCTTTATCAGACCTACATCCCCAGTCCTTGAACAATGAACACCACCACAAGCCTCGATATCCCAGTCCCCTATCTTTATCACTCTGATCTCCTTTCCTGGTACAACCCCTCCTTGGTACAAGCGAAAGCCATACCTCTTTTCAGCATCATTTCTTTGAAGTTTTAGAACTTCAACTGGTATGTTCATGCGAACAACCATGTTAGCCCTATTCTCTATTTCAATGATTTCTTCTCTTGTCAAGTGGGCATAATGGGTTATGTCAAGTCTGCTCCTATCTACATCCTTCAAAGCGCCTGCCTGCCAGACATGCTCCCCTAAAACATGACGAGCAGCACCGTTTAAGATGTGAGTTGATGTATGATGAATCATCAAGGCTCTCCTCCTTTGACTATCCACTATGCCTTTAACTATAGCATCCTTTGGTGGCAATCTTCCTTTTATCTTATGAAGAATCACTGAACCAACTTTGATGGTATCTATAACTTGAGATTCTTCCTTATCCCATGCAATCAAGCCCTGGTCTCCTAACTGACCTCCTCCTTCAGGATAAAAAGCAGTCCTATCAAGGATTAAAAAATCACCATCAACTCTTAAGACTTTGGCATCAAACTCTAATTGCTTTGAATCCATGTAATAAATTGGCTCAGTGGCAGGCAGATCTTCAAATTCGCTCAAAAGAGCTTCCTCCTTGGGCTTTTGCACTTCAATCTCTGACTTCTTCTTAACAAGGTTAGAGAAGAAATCCAATGGTATTTCCACCTTCATTCCTACCTTCTGTGATATCTCAGATACTTGCTGAGGGTGAAGACCGTGAGATTCGTAGAATTCTTGTAAAAGCTCAATGGGAATTGATGATCTGCCTTTTGCCTTTAACCCTTCGATCTTCTTTCTCGCTTCACCATACTCTCTTTCCAACGTTTTTTCATATTTTTCTATCTCTACGTCTGCCAGTTTTATTATCTCATCTCTCATATCTTTGATATGAGGAAATTGTGGAGACCAATGTTTTATCTGCATCTCTAAAATGTCAAAGAGTTTACTCTGAGCACCATACAAAGAGAGTAATCTATAGGAGCGTCTAGCGAGCATTCTCGCGAGATAACCGGCTTTTACATTGGAAGGGACTACACCTTCAGCGAGCATGAAAACAAGAGCCTTTGTATGATCAAGAATGGCTGCAATATTTTCGAAGGGCTTTATAGTATCTTCAAATTCATCATATTTCATTCCTAGCCTCTTTGCCACGATCTCTCTTGCCATCCTCGATCTATTACTATCTACAATAGAGAAAGAACCTGAAATCTTCCCAGCCTCTGAGAGGACCTTATCATCTATTTTTATGCCAACCAAATCCAAAGTCTTATCAAAAATCTTACCAAAGACAGCATGGAAAGCTGTAGGAGTGCCCATGGTTAACCAAGCCCATCTTTCTATACCATAACCTGTATCTACAGTCCTGACAGGAGTCGGGACAAGGTTTCCATTCTCCAATCTGTAGCTCATAAAGACTAAGGTTGAAATTTCTAATCCCATAACGTTTGCTTCAACGTCTGGTCCAGCATTTCCTCCTCCAGACCAGAAATGCTCCTTATAAGTTACTAGATCGCTGGGCACTCCTAGCCTTTCTGTCAGCAACTCATGGTGATACCTTATCGTATCGTCCTTCCAGTAGATGAACCTATCAGGGTAGTTGAAGGCATGAGCACCTCCCATTTCAAATATGGTCAGATGCCTCCCAAAGGTTGGACCGACGTTGTCTATATCCTCAAACCTTAAACATGGCTGGCTAATCACTAATGGATTCGCAGGCGGTGGTATTTCACCATTCGTAACATAAGGCTGAAAGTCCACTATGCTTGCTATAGTTACAAGTAAATCGTCTCTCCATCTCGCTACGACAGGATATGGATTTATCACGGCATGGGCATTATCTTCAAAGAACTTGAGGAAGATTCTTCTCATCTCATTCACATCAGCCTTTACCTTTGATGGAGAATTGCCTATGAACTCATACTCCACACAAGGGGATTCCATACAAACGTCTAGATCATGCTTCTGAGTCCAGAAGAAAGAACCACAGATTCTACACTTTTTTCTAACAAAGCCATTCTTCCTCATGAAATCAATATCGAACTCATCATCTTTTATAGACATAATACCATGAAAGAAAATAAACGATTATTTAAAGAATTTATTGTAATTAATGAAAAAGCAATCATTCACTCTTCTGAAACATGTAGAGAATTGAACCGATATTTTTAAATCATCAACAACGTTAAAGGACTCTAAACCATAAATCTTATATTATTTTTATTATAATAAAAGAGTTGTTTATGAGTAATATTCCGAAAGAGTTGATAAATTTCTTATACCAAGGAAAAAACACCCTTTTAATCAAAGGCAATCCAGGTGCTGGGAAGACTTTTTTGAGCCTCGAATTATTAAATCATTTCAAAGAGTATAGAAATGGAATTTATGTGAGTACAAGAGTAACGCCAGAGAAATTGCTTGTTCAGTTTCCTTGGTTGAAAGATGTAATCAAGCCAGAGCATGTTTTAATAGCGAATAACAAGGGCATTACAATTAAAGATGCAA
>CALLJF010000023.1 GCA_938091495.1 uncultured Nitrososphaerales archaeon
ATTGATCTTTTTTTCAAGGTCATCTGTATCCATAGTGTAATCATTCAAATTTATATCAACAAACACTGGTTTTGCACCTCTTGCAAGGACTGTGTTGGCTGTAGCAACGAAAGTGAAAGAAGGCATTAAGACCTCGTCGCCATGACCAATATCCAATGCGATAAGAGAAGCCATCAACGCTGAAGTACCAGAATTCAAGGCTATAGCATGCTTAACCCCGATAAAATTGGCAAGGCTCTTCTCGAATTCTCTCACCATGAGGCTTCCATCGAAGCTAGAATCTGTAAGCCTCCCACTGCCTAAAACTTTCATCACCTCTTCCTTTTCTTCATCTCCTATCAAAGGCTTGTTAATGGCAATCAAGTTAACCACTAGGCATTGGATTTGACATTTAATTAACATAGTGATAAGATTGAAATAGCAAAGTTTTTTATTCTAAACTCACAAAGCACTAAGAGACAAATATGGGATTGATAAGCTTCTCAAACGAAGAAGACAAGATCAGAACCATGTATAAAATAGTCTACCTCGTTTCCCTCTTCATCATAATTACAGTTACAGTCTATGGCATTGTTACTGCAATGACGTATGGAATAAAAGTTGTCGGAGAGACTTTCGTCAATTCAGAGTTCCCTCCTCCAACGATCTTTCCAATTTATGCTAAGCCTATATCTTGGTTTATGGCATCTGTGATAGTCTTCTGGTTTTCTCTACTCGAACTGAACAAAGAAATGATTTCAAAGTTTTCTAAATTCAAAAGACAGTTGTTCATGCTTATTGCTTTTTTTGTAGGGTCTATGGCTTTATATGAGGTTCTGTTTAACTTCACTCTCTGGGGAAGCTTAATGGGGGCTAGTGAGATATTGGGCGAGCTAAATCCTGACATACTCATCACCCCTTTCCCTAATCCTGAAATGCCTTGGAACCTTGTCTTTGCCACAAAGATATTTCTATCAGTAACTATCATCTCCTTCTACACTTTTTACTTCCTTAGAAGAATAGAATCTAAAAGCTAAAAGATCAAGAATAATGCGTAAAGCTTATCATCGTATTAAGTCATATTAGCAGATTTGAAGACCTCCAAGAGTTCCTTCTTACTTTTAAAATAAGACCTTATAGGAGCTATTATCTTATCAATAATCTTTGCCACCTCTGCCTTCAGATCTGCTGGATGAAGTTTCTTTTCTTTATAGGCTTTTTCTAACTCATAATAATTTTCAAAGGTTATTTTTCCACCAAATTTGGCAGGTCTGTCTATCTCTAAAGCATTAAATTCATGGAAGATTATCTGCTTTGCTATCTCTAATATCGGATTGTAGTCTGCAACGCCTTCTGGACACCATGCCTTTTGTATCTTCTTCTCAATCTCATCAGCGTCATCATGAATGAATATACAAGTAAAGGGTTTAGACTTACTCATCTTGCTCGAGAAGATCATATCAAGCTTAGAATTCTTATCTAACCCTTGACGAGAAGGCTCAGACAGTCCTGGCAATAGGCTATGGTGAACGGCTACTGGTAATCTCCATTTCAACTTTGGGAATACCTCTCGAGTTAGCATATGGACTTTGCGCTGATCCATGCCAGCATGGGCAATATCGATATTCATAGCCTTAATGTCTATAGCCTGCATAGGAGGGTAAAGGTACTGAGCAAAATCCAACTTATCCTTCTTGCTCCTTCCCATTATCGTTAAGCATCGAGTGTTTCTTGCTAATGTTATATGCTTTGAGAATTTTACTAGATTCTTCCAGTATTCATCGTTACCATGATATAGATCTGACCCATGAACAATCTCGACTCCAGGACAGAAGAACTTGAAGGCTTCTTCATAATATTTAGATGCTATCTTTATCTTATCCCAATCTCCGCCAAACTTATTGTTGATATAGCTATGCCAATCAGCCAAAAACACTCTACAATTAATTCCTGCTTTGATGAAATCGTTGATTTTGAAGCCCGATATCAACAAAGTTCCAATGTGCATGAGTCCTGAAATCTCGAAGCCTATGTAATGCTTTGGATGCTCCTCATTCTCCAAAAGCCTTCTAAGATCGTTCATTGTAACTACTTCCTCGGTAGGCGGTCTAGCGATTAGATCGATCTTCTCCTCTATATCCATGATAAGCACCAATCTTCTGCTACTACTTACAGAAATCAGTATCTTAAAGGTTAATAAGGTTTAGATCAATAACTATACGGCAAATCTTACAGATCGAAAGCTCTTCATGATAGAAAGAATCTAATCAAAAAGAATTACCCAGTTGGTCAGATTTGTCTTAAAAATCATCTTTTATATTTTACCTATAAGGATAAAAAGAAGAATGAATTCAAGATATGAGAAAGTTATTGGACACGTTTTACTGGCAGTTGGAGTTGCGATGATATTTCTTTCTGTCTACTTTATGTTCAGTGTTTTCACTGGCGCTACTGCCCCGCCAAGATTGTTCAGCTTCCCAGATATTCATATAACTATTCCATTAGATGGAGGATCTCAAAATGTGCTATTAGCACCGGGTGAAGAAATGAACAAGATCATGGCGATGCTTTTCTGGTATCTGCTCATGTTCTTCATCATGATAGCGGGAGGAAGGATTGCATCTCTAGGGATTAACTTGATAAGAGAGATAAGGGTTGAAGTAAAGAAGTAACTGTCTATTTTGGCTCCTTATCTTCCTTTTGGCTAGTAGATGGGATGAAAGCCTTGGCATTCGTATACGATAGTATTACAACAAAAAGAAAGGCCAGTAAGCCTAGACCATAACCTATTAATGAGGCTAAAGCGAAGGCTGTCAAACCCAATCCCAACAGGCTGCTAGCAGCATAGAATTGGTAGGAACATATTATGAAACTATACAAGCCCGAGGCTATCACCAAAGCTCTAACGTATTTTCTACCAAATTTAATTAGTAATAAAGCTCCGGTGATGAGATTAGCTATACCAGGCTCTATAAGCAGTATTGTTCCTTCATGAAAGACTGCGAAAGATACCCATATAATACCAGTTATCAAAAAGAACAAACCAAGACCTATGATCAACTTATTAGAGTCTATCTTCAAATTGATTACCCTTAACTTTTTTAATTAATATATCTTACCATTATTAGATAATCAGCTGGGATGTTGGTAGAGAGCTTTGAGCGAATATGAAAATACATTGAAAAAGCTTTTAGAGCATAGCCCCAGCATTCCTCCTTCCCTTCTTGTTTCAGCCATTTATGATGGTGATGCCAAAGTTGCAGTATTAAAGTTCTATGATTCTAACGCTCAAAAGGTTCATCTTTGGTATGATGATACAGGGCATAAGCCATATTGCTATTCGAAATTGCCAATAGAACAACTTAAGGACCTTAAGAGCAGATCAGATGTCATCGATCTAATACAAGAAGAGAAGAAAGATCTGTTGAGGGATGGTAAAGTGATTTTGACGAAAATAGTTGTTACAGATCCTCTTGCCATAGGAGGAACATCATCAGAAAAGAGCATAAGAAATGTGATAGAGGCATGGGAGGCTGACATAAAGTACTATGAAAATTATCTTTATGACAAAGGTCTGATAGTAGGGGCTTTTTATGAAGTCAAGAATTCGAGGATATTCCCCCTTGAGTACAAACTGCCAAACGCAGTGGAAGAGAGTCTAAAGAAGGTTCTTGATCAGTCAGACCCTGAATTTAAGTCTCATATCATAGAATGGGCTAAGCTCTTGAGCCAGCCTCTACCAGATATACGCCGTGCCGCTTTAGATATTGAGGTCTTACCAGAGGCTGTGAACCGTCTTCCAGATGCTGTTAAGGCAGAGTTACCTATTCTAGCAGTATCTATAGTCGGTAGTGATGGAGCCAACGAAGTATTCTTGCTAAAGAGAAAGGATACAGAGTTAGGGAAGAAGGTCGTAAATGATTATGTGAAGACGTTCTTCTTTGATAGCGAGAAAGAACTAATCTTGTCTGTCTTTAAGCGCATGTTGGATTATCCCTTCTTGATAACTTTTAATGGAGATGATTTCGATCTTAACTATTTGTATCATAGAGCTATGAAGTTCAATTTAACTAAGGAGCAGATACCGATCTCTTTGGGAAAGGATATAGCCTACATTAAGCATGGCGTGCACATAGATCTATACAAGACCTTCATGAACAGATCTCTTCAGATATATGCCTTTGGAGGAAAGTATGTTGAACATACTTTGGGAGGCATAAGTGAGGCTCTAATAGGAGAGTCAAAGATAGAATTCGAAGGTTCTTTAGGCTCTTTACCTCTTTATGAACTTGCAAGATACTGCCATAACGATAGTGCCATTACTTACAAGCTAACCAGCTTTAACGATAATCTCCTCATGAAACTATTGGTGGTAATAGCAAGAGTTGCAAAGATGCCCATGGATGATGTCGCAAGGCTAGGAGTATCAAACTGGATAAGGAGCATGATGTATTTTGAGCATAGAAGAATGAATGCCTTGATACCTAAAAAAGAGGAACTGGAGGAGAAGGGTGGAGCTGTTTCTGAGCCAGTGATAAAGGGTAAAAAGTACAAAGGAGCCCTTGTAGTTGAGCCAAAGGCTGGCGTTCATTTCAACGTTTCAGTCCTTGACTTTGCATCACTGTACCCTAGCATAATAAAAGTCCACAATTTATCTTATGAGACCGTGCGTTGTATTCATCCTGATTGTATGGATAACATGATACCTGAGACCGAGCATTGGGTATGTAAAAAGCGTAAAGGCATATCATCATTAGTTATAGGATCGTTAAGAGACCTAAGAGTAAATTACTACAAGCCTTTATCAAAAGACCCTTCTCTTAATCCTTCTGATAAGAATCTATACAATGTTGTGGCTCAGGCTCTAAAAGTGATACTGAATGCTTCTTATGGGGTTATGGGAGCTGAAATCTATCCCCTTTACTGCCTTCCTGTAGCCGAGGCAACAGCAGCCATAGGTAGGTATGTCATAACAAACACTATAGAAAAGTGTAAAGAGCTTGATATAAACGTGGTTTATGGAGATACTGATTCATTATTCCTTGAAAGCCCTAGCAAAAAGCAAGTAACCGATATTTCAGAATGGGCTGAAAAAGAGCTTGAGATAGAGCTTGACCTCGATAAAACTTATCGATATGTTGCCTTTAGTCAAAGAAAGAAGAACTATCTTGGAGTTCTACCGGATGGCAGTGTCGATATAAAAGGCTTGACAGGAAAGAAGAGCCATGTCCCTGCATTCATAAGAAATGCTTTCTATGAGACCATTGATATTTTAAGCAAAGTAGAGTCTCCAAAAGATTTTGAGAAGGCTAGAGAGGCTATAAAGAAGCAACTTCGTGAGAAGTATATCCTATTGAGAGAGAGAAAGATACCTTTAGAAGATCTCGCTTTCAATGTTATGATAGGAAAGCCTCCAAGTAAATATACGGAGACAACACCTCAGCATGTTAAAGCTGCACAATTGCTGATAAATAGAGGACAAGAAGTCAAGGCTGGAGAGATAATATCCTTTGTAAAGACCACAACACCACCAAGTGTAAAGCCACTGAGTTTAGCAAAAATAGAGGAGATAGACGTTGAAAAGTATCTTGACTATCTTAAAGGGACCTTTGAGCAATTGTTGGATGCTCTAGGATATAGCTTTGATGAAATATTAGGAGCTATGAAGCTTGAGGACTTCTTTTGGACTTCTTAAATTAATCTGAATTACAGGGAGCATAAAGCAACTAGTTAGGAATAATGAGATCAATTCTCTAACACAAACTTTAAATCGAATTCATGAGGGAATACTTTTATGCAAACTCTGGAGGATTTGACAAAGTTTTGTGAAATAGCGAGAAAACTCGGAGCCTCCGATGCAAAGATCATAAGCACCGACGATATAGTCATAAACGATAGAACAAGGCTCAAGTGTCAGTACGGGTGCCCCTTCTACGCTCACTCTCTAACTTGCCCGCCCTTTAGCCCAACGCCAGAACAGACAAGGAAGATTGTTAAAGAATATAACTACGCTCTTCTTTTCACTATGCGCTTCTCATCGGAAGTACCAGAAGGTGTCTTTCAAGGCGGGATTCACTCTATAAAGAATATGGTAAATCTACAAAAAACAGCTGCAGAGTTAGAGAGGCAGATTCTCTTGTCTGGATATCTATCCGCTTTTGCCATGGCCTGTGGACGCTGCCTTTTATGTGATGAGTGTGCGCTTCAGCCAGGAAGATGTAAGAATCCTAGCATTGCTAGACCAGCGATGGAGTCCATGGGGATAGATGTGGCAGCAACCATAGAAAAGGCTGGATATAAGACCAAGGCCTATACTTCTGCAACTGAGGCTTTCGATACATATGGATTGGTATTGATAGTCTAACTTATTCAGAACTTCCTAAAACGTTATTGCTACAATAGAGATAAATTTTGACATAGCACATACGGATTTGTCGGAGTGTGCAGGAGAGAGTAAAATGGAAGTTGGAAGCTCGATCTTGAGGCGAGAAGATTATAGAGAAAATACCTAAAACAAGACCACAAACTTATAGGTTAATTACAAAATAAACGTGAGATATTTATAGAATGCGCTTTTTCATATCGACAGGCAATAGGCGTCTAATTTGAAGGAATACGACTTGATAGTAATAGGCACTGGCTCTGCCATGACTGTTGTAGATGCGTTGATTCAAGACAATCCAAACGTAAAAATTGCCATAATAGACAAAGATGAGCCTGGCGGCATTTGTCTTACTAGAGGGTGCATACCATCGAAGATATTGCTATACCCTACTGAGTTTATTAGGACGATACAGAGAGTAGGAGAATTTGGCATAGATGTTGAATTGAAGAGTATAGATTTTAATGATGTAATGAAGAGGATGAGGAATATTATTCATGCTGAGATAGATAGGATAAGGGAAGGACTCTCCAATTCCAAAAACATAGATTACTACTTACCATTGCAGAATTTATAGCGCCATACACGCTAAAGGTTGGAAACGATACCATAAAATCAAATTTGATCAGATTTTGCACAGGGTCTAAAACCATAATTCCCTCAATAAAAGGTCTGGAAAAGACTGGTTACCTTACCAGCGATACTTTGCTTAAACTGAACAAATTGCCAAAAAGCATTGCAATAATAGGCGGAGGATATATTGCAGCAGAATATGGTCATTTTTTCTCTCCATGGGTTCAGAAGTCACGATAATAGGTAGAAAACAACAGTTTCTACCAGAAGAAGAGCTAGAAATGTCAGCGTTGGCAAAGAGAGAATTTCAGAAGCACATGGAAGTTATCACAAACCATGAGGTTCGTGAAGTGGAGAAAGCATCGAATGGCATGAAAAAGCTCTTCGCTATTAATAGAGAGAACGGAAAAAAGATTGAGATAGTAGCAGAGGAAATACTCGTCGCCAGTGGAAGAGGCCCTAATACTGACATACTTCATCCAGAAAGAGCAGAATAAAAGTAGACAAAGAAGGATGAATATTTAGAGACTTCTC
>CALLJF010000024.1 GCA_938091495.1 uncultured Nitrososphaerales archaeon
TTTTGATGCTCATCAGTAATTTCGTAATGTTCGTTATCGGTTCCATAGTGATAATCTCATCCATTGTCATAAGCCTAATCCTAGTATTGATCTCTAATAGGCACTTCAAAGGCATTACAGGGGATGTCTTTGGGGCTACGAATGAGATTACTCGCATGACCTCCTTGATCATGATCTTGGCGATGATTACATGGCTGTAACTGCATTGATAATGGCTGGCGGTAAAGGAACTAGAATGAAAAATCAAGAAGAGAAGCCTTTGATCAAGATTGATGATAAGTCCTTCATAGAACATGTCATAAATGCTTTAAAAAATTCTAAAAAAATAGATAGAGTAATCGTTGCTGTCAGCAAGCATACTCCTGAAACAGCCAAGAGAGCAAAGGAACTCTCAATTGAAGTTATCGAAACGTCTGGCAAAGATTACGTAATAGATTTGCGTGAAGCAGTAAAGAAGTTAAGATTAGAGCATTTAATAACAGTCTCAGCAGATTTGCCTCTTCTAAAGAGCAAGACTATTGATAGGATTATAGAGCATTATGAAAATTGTGGCAAGCCAGTAATGGCTGTAATGGTTCCTGCAGAAAGGTTTGAGTGCTTAGGAGTGAGCATAGACCTTATTCTTAATTATAAAGGTAAGAGATTGGTCCCTGCTGGAATAAATGTTTTAGATGGGGATAAAGTAAAAAGAGAAGAGTTCGAGAAAGAATTGGATCAAGAGATATTCATAATGGATAGTGAAGAATTTGTCAATATTAACACACCCAAGGACCTTATGGTAGCGAAGCAATTGCTCAGCTTAAGAAAAAACGAGTAAAATTAGATTACTCCCCTATCTTATTAGGCTCACCTAGTAAATTGCCTTTAATCTTGACCTTGTTCGTGTTAAAGTATTCCTCTACTTCTAAAATTCCTCTCTTGGCAAGCCTATGCACTATGCGATGGGTCTTCACCTTTGAATAGCCTGTCTTCCATGTAATTTCCTTCTGGAGCATACTACCTCCTGCCTCTTTTAGAACTTCAATTACTCTTTTTTCATCAGCATCAAAGAAACTCATAATCGAATCAAGGGATTTTACTGTCGATATCTTTTGATTAGTCTTCTCTTCCATGGATTTACTTTCCTCTTTGGTTTTAACGTATGGCATCTCTGGTAGAATGATATAATAAAGCATTAAGACTAAAGCACCTATTATAGCTCCTATAGGTATAGATATAAAGAGAAAATTGATCATAAGACCCATGCCATCTCCTCTACCTCTACCCATATCTTCAGGATATAATGCTAAGGCTATGAGAATCGATGTAATGGCTATAGATAAGAGTATAAGCAGAAAAACAGCAAGGAACTTTCTCCTCAATCTGTTGCACTGAAACATATTTAGCGTTCATGATATTTAAGTTTCAGTTTCTGAAACCTCGGTTACAAGAAACTTCCAAATGAATTGCAATTAATAATATTGGCAAGGAGGTGAGTTGCAGGCTGAAGAGTAGAACAAAACTTGCTCTGGGCATTATGGGAGTTGTCCTAGCGATAATGGTAGCAGGTTCAACAATGTTAGTAGTTTATGCAATGCCTTTGACTATACAAGATAGAGATCAGACAAGGGAAAGAGACCAGATAAGAGACAGGGACTGCTTACAATACAGAGAACAATTAGGGAATCAGTCTACATGCCCAAACTTTGTTGATGTCAATGGAGACGGTATCTGTGACAACTGCCACAATGAACAGAGCATTAGAATCATAAATCAACACAGGTATGGGTGGTAAACTGAAGACCATATTTTTTATTTTGAGAAACTCATCTACGAATAAATTTAGGATTATTATGTGGTAAACGCCTTATCATAATGAAGACAAGAATAATACCAATTACAAGAATTACAGAGGCTAAAAATATTATCAGATATAAGGAGATTGGAGAATGAAACTTTTCTATCAGCTCCTCATTGTATGCTAATAAGAGAATTGACGTTGTTTCTATATTGGCTGTACCATAAATGGTTCCATTCAAGTAACTTTGTGCCGCTATTCCCCCGTTCTCTTTCTGATAAGACCAAGCAATATTCTCAACTGAATAATAAATTGTGGAATTGAAACCTATGGCTTTAACTGTAAATAGATATAGCCCAAGTTTGTAATTTTGATAGCGCCCACTCTCTTTTGCAGCTTTATCAAGGAAGCCATAATCATTCCACATCTTTTCACCTATTCTGAACCAATGCTCAGAGGCTGTTCTGTTTCCTTTCAAGTAGTAGTTTAACGACAGGTAGAAAGCGAGATCAGCGTATTCTTCAGCATCATAAAAGATTTCTCCATCTCCAGGCCTATGCCTATCCACCCAAACAGTATAGTTAGCATCATCGAAGGTATAAGTTGCCACCTTCAAGTTGCTCTTGCCATAAATTGTATCAGTAATCTTTATGCCTAAAACTACTTCAAATAAATTCGAGTATCCATACTCAACTAAATATGGCATTATGGATTTACTTATGTTGTTAGCGATTTGGGGGAAAAAGGTTTTAGAGCTTGAGATGCCCATAAATTGTCACTATATACCCAAAAAGTTCTGTAACAAGGAGTCCCATCTGGGACGTTACTTCCTGTATCTTCTGATTCACTAACTAATCCTATCCTAGGATCGTATCTATTTTTAATATAATTCGTTGCATTTAGAAGTCGCTGGTTGATTGACTCATCTTCCCCATCAATTATAAGGACAGGTTCAAATGCACTTAAGAGAAGCAAGATAACAATCGCTAGACCAAAGCGACCAGCTTTCAATTTGTATTGCTCAAGCAATACAAATTAATTTAAGCTTTATTCAAGTTTTAGCTTTTTCAATTTAGGATGGATCACAAGCCGACAATAAGGAGCGTTTCGATTTCTATTGTAATAGTCTTGATGATAATCTTCAGCTTTATAGAATTCAGTCAAAGGTCTGATTTCCGTTACGATAGGCTTGTCAAAATTTTTTGAAACTTCAGATTTTGATTTCTCTGCTATTCTTTTCTGCTCTTCATCATGATAGAGTATTATTGATCTGTACTGTGTGCCTTCATCTGGTCCTTGGCGATTTAAAGAAGTAGGATCGTGAGCTTTCCAGAATATATCCAAAATTTCTCCATAGCTTATTACTTTAGGATCGAAGGTTATCTGAACTACTTCTGCATGCCCAGTTCTTCCGCTACAAACTTCCTCGTATGTTGGATTTTCTACCTTTCCTCCTGAGTATCCAGAAATTACTGATTTGACTCCCTCTATTCTTTGAAATACAGCTTCGATACACCAGAAGCAGCCTGCTCCAAGGGTTGCTCTTTCAAATTCTTGCATATTTTCACTATATCCTTTTGAAATTTAGAGCAACAGAATTGATACAGTATCTCTTGCCATTAGGCTTCGGACCATCGTCAAACACATGCCCTAGATGAGCGTTGCACCTACCACAAACGACTTCTATTCTATGTATACCATGGCTAAAATCATCCCGCAGTTTGACATTTTTTTCTTTGATGGCTTTAGTAAAGCTGGGCCATCCTGTGCCAGATTCAAACTTGTCCTCTGAAGAGAACAATTCATTACCACAAACCACGCATTCGTAGATTCCTTTTTCCTTGTTATAGAGATAC
Organism: uncultured Nitrososphaerales archaeon; assembly: GCA_938091495.1. Classification (GTDB taxonomy): domain Archaea; phylum Thermoproteota; class Nitrososphaeria; order Nitrososphaerales; family JACAEJ01; genus JAVZMU01. The sequence continues at coordinate 3,634 of CALLJF010000024.1, forward strand.
TTTCCTGTGAACGGAGACTCTGTTCCTTTTAGAAAGCAAACTTCATACTGTTCTGGCGTGAGACGCTTCTTTAATTCTTCTTCAGATTCAGGGATTTTCTTCATATTGTTATTATATCTAAAAACAGATATTTAAGATCGAGGATAAAGGCTAATAATAAGAAAAGGATACATTACCAAGCATTTGTTTGGATGAATGAGCATTATAATATGGCATATTCTACATCTGAATTATGAGGGGGCGCCGGCACCGTCGCTTCGCAAGGGCTCGCGCACCTTACTAACACGACGGCGACAACGGGTTTGACTTCTGGGTTCGGAATGAGACCAGGTCGGACCCCGTAGCTATGGCCGGCTAAACAATCAATAGTAAAAGTGGTAAATTAATCTTGCTCTAAAGTCTTAAAGGATATAACATGATAAATTAATCCTTAAGCGATGAGCATGGCTTCTTCAAAGAAATACAGGATCGTCGAATTTGACTGTGATGGTGTGCTAATAGATGGCTATGCATCTATTTATGTTGCTGATGAGTTGGGCTTTGGTGAAAAGATAAGAGAGATATACAAAGACGTAATTACTGGCTCAAAGAACTTCTCTCAAGCAGTAAAGGAGAGTCTAAAACTTTTCATAGGTTTGAAGGAGAGTGACATAGCTCCAATATTAAATTCCATTCCATTGATGAAAGGGGCTGAAGATACTGTAAAGATTCTAAAGAAGAAGGGATTCATAGTCGGGACTATAAGCACAGGTGCCTCTCAGTATTTCACAGACGTTTTAAAGAATAGATTGAAACTTGACTTTTCTTTAGGCACTGGTGTTAAGGTAAAAGATGGCATCTTTACTGGCATAAACCCTCCAATAATAGACATGAAGAATAAGGATTATCACTTTGCCAAGATCGTTAAAAAGTATGGCTTTGATCTATCACAATGTGTTGCTGTAGGAGACGATATGTCTAATGTATCCTTGTTCAAAAAAGTTGGGTTTAGTATTGCCTTCAACACGAGTTGTCTAAGAAATGAATTTGAAAAGTTAAGTCTTTTAAGTAGTGATAAAGCATCTTTGATCTCAATGCTATCTCTAGCTGAAATGCAGGTGAAGTTCAATGCTCGGGCTACAATAGATAAAAAGGACTTGAGGGCAATATTACCTGTTTTAGGAATTAGATTATAACTGAAAGCTAGACAGTTATTAAGCTGACAAATAAAGCAGAGATTATCAATTGGGTTGGAATGTAAATGAATGCAAAAAGTAATCCATTAGGCCCTACTTTGCGATTTTCAAGTTTCGGAGTTAGATACTTAAGCAGTAATTCGAACCATAGGACATAGAATCCGTAGAGAAAAGGCAATATCAGAGGATAACCTTGGACTATTTGAGTGCCTCCAAAATTGTTACTCCAAGCTTTGCTATAGACCAGTGGCAATTCTAGCAATAGATCCAAGAGAGCTCCAGCGATAAAAGCCCTCGGATAATTCATGTAACCCTTTGATGCAAAGCTTGCAAATCCGATGAGAGCGAACCATGAAAATGGCATTACAACAGGGACTCCTGCTAGATATAATGAAAAGAATTGTGGATTGTATGTGGTAAGGCCAGTGCTTAATCCCCATATTTCGACTATTAGCATCAATGTTGCTACATGAATAAGATAGTATTTGGTCTTGGTGTCCAGCAAAAGGTACGCAAATAAGGCCAATATGACCATTAAGGCTTCATAACAGATTCCAATTAGTTGTGGCATGATTTTATACCATTAACCTGTTATTACAAGCTGCTACCTTTCAATCTTTAATTCGAATACGCAATTCTCGTCCCCTAGAGCCTTGCACTTCATCTCCCTGCAACTTATCATCTTCTTAAAGGTTAATGAACAAGCTCCAATCAATGCTCCATTTATAGATCGACAGATAGGTCTTATAGATTTCATGCCCTCACAAAGGAAGCAATCGTAAACCGTAACCAAGAATAGATCTGGTGAGACTTCTCTTACGTTACAATCCAATTTATAGCCTATATGGAGAGTTATTTTTATAATCTTTGGAAGATATTTAAGATCGATGCTACTGGTTACATCTTCTCCCAACTTTCTGATGCGTTCTGCTGCAGTGCTACGACCGACTATTTCGTGAAAACCTTCCTCTAAACTGAGTAGATTTTCAAGGGATTCTATTCCAAGGTCTGTACTCTCGCCAAAGAATATCTTCAGGAATTCGAAAATAGCTCTCTTTTCCGCTGCGTATACATCAGCTGGCACAGCTCTAATACGATCTCTACTTAAAAACCGTTTAGTAAAACCTAAAGGAAGATTTAAGGCAAGTTTCGTCTTCCAAGAAACAGGCTTGCCTATGTTGAACTTTCTTTCATCTACTAACTTTTCAGACTTCTTTACTACTTTTATATAACCTAGTATGTGCCATTTTGCTATCCTCTTCAATATATCATCAAAGCGCTCGTGGAAGAGTATCTTGATGTAGAACATGTCTTTTCCTTCTAATTGTGAAAGTAACCAGTAGTCATAAATGGGTAGACTCGTGGGCAATCCAGTACCACGCTCTATCCTTAGGTAAGGAAGGTCTCTTTTGTAGCCTTCAACTCTATCTATTATCTCATCAAAAGTTATTACAGGAAGTCTATCTCTGTACTCTCCTTCCCACTCTATAAGAAGCTTAGAATCTTCGATTTTATATCGAAACTCATGAAGATGATACTCTGGCTTGCAACAGCGTATTACTATGAAGCTCAGACCAAAGCCCTTTCCCTCTCTCTTCACCCTTATCTCTATTACCCCATCTACTATTGACATCATCTTCTTCTCTACTTCACGAAAAGCGTCTTTTGGCAGAAGATAGAACTCGACTGTTCTATTGCTCTTTATTCGATCCCGCCATCCTTCAAGCATACGCAGGATTGCTTCAGGTTCGTACTTTATTATGAAGTCTGGAAGATAGTTGTGGATGATGACAGATCCTTTAGACTCTTCTCTCAATTTGTTGATATTTACACTAGCGTCGCTAAGGGATAGGTTTTCCATGGTAAAGACTTGACCGTTAGGGGTCTTGACTTCATAAGAAACTAGCTCATAGGGTTTCAGCTTCCTGAAAAGAGTCGATAACAGGTTCTTGGCTTCCACAAAACTCTTATCAAGCATTAAGATTGCTGATCCATGGTTTATCGTAACTATTTCATCGAAGAGCTCGTGACCAGTATAGAACCTATCTACTTTCACTCTAGAGTCTAGTTTATCTTGCTTTCTATACTAATAAGGTTTTTAGTCTAGAATTCTACTGCATTAGGTATCTTTTTAGTGCCATTATATCATCAGGTATAGCCCTCTTTATCTTCTCAAGGTCTCCCAAAGAGGATAGAAAGAGCTTCAGACTCTCATAATCCCTATTCATGTTAAGTATCTTTCTTATTAGGAACATTCTAAGAAACCTATAGCTCTGAACAAGACCTTCTCTATCCAAAAATCCTTCTAGAGAGTCTTCTATTCCATAGAGCTCCTCTATCCCTGTTATGAAGAAAAGGTCTGCAAGCCTTACGATATCCATGAGGATGCCGTTCTCTTTGAGCTTTTTGACCATTTCTTCAGCATTCTTATCTTTAAGATCATCGTGAGATATTACACCCTTCTCAATGGCAAGTATTATTGAACTGTTGATAGATTTAGTGCTCAAATCTTCGTATATATCTTGAACATCATCGTAGAACAGACAGGACTTGAATATGAGAGAGTTCCCAAACTTCAGAGATTCTAAGGCTCTTTCTTGATGCTTGTCAAGACCTCCTACCCCATTTTCAAAAAGGCACAAATCGATGTCTATCCACAAATCCCCGATGCTCTTTTCAGAGACTTTTACTATGTATTCTCTTAAGGAAGGAAGTCTGCCCTTTCCATCCTTCTTGTGCTTGATGGAATTTATCTGCCCATCGACTATCTTTATGGCATCTCTCAAATACGCTCCATACATCTGAGAAGCTTTGAATCTGCACGAATTCACATCGTTAAAGACCCATGTCCCCATCTCAAAGGCAGAATTTTCAGCCCTAGTTACATCGTCTAGATTCAATTCTTGATGACTATATTCTCCTCTCGTATGAGCGGATAGCCAGTTCTTTAGAGAGTCTACTGCTTGTGAAGGATTATGAATTTCATCGTTAAGGTTATCCAGCAACTTGACATTATTCGCAAAAGATGTCTTTGCTAGTATAGCCGTCAAAATCTTCTGACTATTACATGCTTTGTGCAATAAAGGTAATGATGTAATGGTAGCAATATAATCAGCATAAATCCAGTGCTTCTCTTTCATGTAACGATGATCTATCAAAGAAGGGTAATCGAGGCATCTCGGATCATTCGAAAGACTATTCAATCTTTGCTTATACATTTTCATGCTTTCTTTTATTATATGATAAGTATTACCAAACCTCAAGGAAGGGTATCTTTGGCAAAAAAGGAGCCATAGAAATGCTCCAGCTTTGTAGATAGAGTTTAAACCTTCCTTCTTATTGAATATAAATTTTGACCTTATAGTAGGCTTTTTTAATGGCGTTTCTAACTGAGGTAGAACTTTGCCATGGATAAGGGCTCTATCTCGAGGGATGCTCTCAGATGATATATCGTTAAGAAGGTTATCCCTTTCAATAAAAAGCTCGCTATCGATGTCCATCGATAGATTCCAGTTATAGAGCAGAAATCTATCTTATAAATCTTTCATTTTTCGTTAAATTACCACATGCATTTAGCATATATTCGCGATTAGCATAGCAATTACTCTGTGCATCAAGGATAAAGGAATAAAATAATCTATATTTGCGAGCAATAATTTGTTATAGTGATTTTCGAAAGTTGCATCCATAAGGTTAGTCTATCGATATCTATTCAAGGGTTATCTGCTTATAGTCAAAAGTTAAATTTGAAACTCTGACACCAATCAGTCTTATCTTCTTGTTTGCTTGAAGAAAAGGCAAAGTAAGCTTCTTTGCAATATTTTTTATGGTATCGACACTATTTGTTGGAAAGAATAGCGATTTTGCATGAGTATGAGTATCAAAATCTTCGTATCTTATCTTCACATTCACAGTCTTGAAATAAAATCTGTTTTCCATCAATTCATCATAAATCTCTTCTGCCAGATCATCTATAGTCTTAAAGACAAGATTTCTATCATTCGTATCTTCCTCAAAAGTAAACTCTCTTCCTATGGATTTTATTTCATATTCCTCTTGCACCTCGCTCTCATCTATTCCTCTCGCTGATTCATGCAGTCTTGTTCCCCAGACAACTCCAAAGACCTTGATCAGATCATCCAGTCTGGCTTTTGCTAGATCACCAATAGTTTTTATCTTCATTTCTTTTAGCCTTATTTCAGTCTTAGGACCTACTCCCGGTAGTTTTCTAACCTTAAGCCCTGATAGAAATCTTTCAACATCATCTTCCTTCACTATCGTTAATCCGTAAGGCTTTCTATAGTCTGATGCGATCTTTGCTAAAAGTTTGTTCGATGCTATTCCAATAGAGCAAGTCAACTTTTCTTTGTCGAAGACTTCTCTTCTTATCGTTTCTGCCAGTTCTCTTGCTTCTTCAAAATCTCTAACTCTATTGGAAACATCTAAGAAGGCTTCGTCTATTCCATACTGCTCGAACTTGTCAGCATAATTTCTCAAAATCTTCATAATGTTATTTGATACCTTGGTGTAAAGGTCAAAGTTCGGTCTTATGTATACTCCTTGAGGACATAGTTTCCATGCTCTGGATATGGGCATTCCAGATCTAATACCAAACTTTCTTGCTTCGTAGGATGCTGAAGCAACGACTCCTCTTCCCTTGCCTTCTTTAGGATCTGCACCAACTATCACTGGTTTCCCTCTTAATTCTGGATTTTCTCTCATTTCTACTGATGGAAAGAAGGCATCCAGATCAACGTGTATTATTATCCTCAAGGCTTTCTCTTATTATCATTAGAATCGATTTAAGTTTATGATAAAGCTCTTGCTATAGGCTTAGCGCCATGACCATGAAGTCTAGATATCAGATGTAGAAACAAAGACTTTTGGATGGACTAGCGGATATGCTTCAGTGCAAAGAATCCTGAACTATTTAGCAAGAAAGACGAAGAGCGAGGCTAGCAAGAGGTTGATGCTCGATATCATCTACAACATCATGAGTTTTTCAGGCAAGAATCCAGACGAGCTTGCTGAGATGAAGAAGGATGAAGCTGGAGAAACGGGGAGTAAGTCGCAGTAGAGTTAAACAGAAAGAACTTTCATCATATTATTCTTTCGAGAGAATGACTTCAAGCATGATAAAGAATTGGAGATAACCCATTATAGTCTACATGCAAGGTCAAGGTTCAAGCCTCAGTATGTTCCTACCATGGAAGAAGCCATTAATCAATTAGGTTCTATTTTCTAATGAAGAATTGTATCTCCTTCGAACAATTAAGGTGTACCAAAATTTTTAAGGTATCTGATTTATCAGCCATTTCACGATCAGATGGAAACATTTCATTCGAGGCGTGATAAAACCCATATGTCGAGTAAGTGATAAGGGGCGTGCAATTTAAGGTCTTATCTCTTTTGCCATTCTAATCTTTTGGTCCTCTTACAGGTATTTTTTGCTCTTGCATTTTAGATTTTTCTTGTTCTACTATCTGTAAGGAAAGTTGCATGGTGTATTCATTCAGCATTTTGACCATTGGGTTTTCTAGGTTGATTTTGTAGAGCTTTGCTTTACCTATTCTCCGTGAGACTGATACAATTCCGTATTCTTCTATGTCTTTGAAGTATTTGTAGAAGGTTGGCTTACTCATTCCTAAGGCTTCTATGACTTCTTTCTTAGTAAAATCGAACAGTGGGTTGTCTAGGAAAAAGTCTACTATTCTTAGCTTTGGAGAGTCGCCAAGCGTCTTTAACAAAAGAGACTGGTATTCCTTCTTCATGTAGAATTCTTCTGGCATTCTTATCTAAGATTACTTGAAAGCACAAATATTTATAGTTTAACTTCTAAAGGTATTATAAGTGAACCTATGTCCGAAAGACCGGTCGATGAGGAAATCAAAGCCGACCTTATGTATAGGCTTCTTAGAAAACATTGTTGGGGAGCGAAATACCTACCTCTGGATACACTCACTAACTGGATTAGCAAGCAAGCTAAAAAGAACGGTAAACGAGTTAAGAAATGTGTTGAAGATTTGGCTAGAGATGGATATTTACATAAGAAAGGGAACACCGTCTCACTAAACCCGGCCAGAAGCAAGGAGATTGTAGAATTTGTCAAGAAAGTTTTGAAGATATAGACCGAGTAGGTCACGACACCAATTTAATTAAGGACAGTCTCTTTCGTTTTCATAAACTCGCTCAAACTCGAATCATCCTAACTACCAACACCTACACCAATGTTCAAATCTTCGAACCCTAACTTTCTCTAAAATCCTTTGGTTTTGTCTGAGGAATCTATTTGATGTATCCAGTACCCTTTTCCCTTAACTCTTCTTCTGAAGGGATAATAAATTTCGAGCCATGCAAGATAGGCAACTCTTGACTTTTTGTCACAGTAGACTTTAGCCTCTCCTACTAGGCATCCATTGCTAATCAAACCGTATCTATTGTAAAGATTTTGCTCATTCACTATAGCACCTCATGTTCCTTGATAGCTTGTTGCTTCTGTATTAGTAGCGGTGACAGAAATAGGATAACTTCCAGACGATGCTGAAGACGAAGAGGTAACGAGTAATGTAACAGAAGAGTCTGTTGACCCAGGAGCTATTGTGACAGAACCAGATATGTCCAAACTGAGCCACGAGCATAATTTGAAAGAACGATCTTTTCTTAAGTCTTTTTAGATAGGGTAATTAAAAGTTAAGACTAAAAATGTCCGAAGCATCTTTCTAGAGTATAAACCATTGCCATTTTATGCTCATTGACTGCTTCTATAACTTCATGATCGTTTAAAGAACCTCCTGGCTGGATGATGGCTTTAACACCCACTCTTGCAACAAGGTCTATCGAGTCCCTAAAAGGAAAGAAAGCGTCTGAAGAGACTACCGCTCCTTCCAAAGGATTAACCGATAACTTGCTTCTTGCTGAAGCGCCATCAAGAGGATCGTAAGGAACCTTCTCTCTGTCCATGGCTTTTTGATAGGCTTTTATTATTGCATGCTCAACAGCACCAACTCTCTCTTGATGCCCAGAACTTATTGCAAGTGTAACTCCGTTTTTGACAAAAACGATACTGTTGCTTCTCACACCTATGTTCACATACCATGCAGTTAGTAAATCTCTTAATTCTACTTGAGTGGGCTCTCTCTCAACAACGTATTCTTTTTCAATTCCTGTCTCCTTATCAACTCTTTTCACTAATGGATTCAGAACTAGGTCTTCAGGACCTCTTATGCTGCTCAAATAGGGTTTTTGAACGATTGCTCTGCCTGTTGGTAGAATTTTTATATCATACAATCCTTCAACATCGTCCCCAATGAATTTTGGCAATTTATCCAGATTTGAATAGATTATCGCTCTTAGGTCCTTTTTTCTTGCTAAGATTTCCATTGTTCCATCTTTGAATCCAGGGGCAGCAACACATTCAACAAAAGTTTTTGTTATTTCCTCGGCAGTTGGAATATCTAAAGGTCTATTTAGAACGACGACAGATCCAAAGGCACTTCTTGCGTCAGAGTCTCTCGCTAGTCTATAGATTTCACTTAAACTGTTTCCTTCATACTGTGTTGCAAACCCAGAAGGTATATTGTGTTTCATTACAGCCACAGAAGGTGCATTAAAAAATTTCAATATATCCAAAGCTCTTGCAATATCCATAAAATTTGTGGCAGATAGTCCTTCCTTTCCCTCCTTTACTACTTGTATGTTTGTAAGTTCTGCTAGGCTTGTTCCTTTCACTCTATAGACTGAACCAGGCTGGTTTGGATTTTCGCCATATCTCAAATCTGATTCCTTTTCTAATTTTATAGTAAGCTCATCAGGAAACTCTCCCATTACTCGAGTTCTATAAGTCCTTGTTATGTTGGTAACATCTGTTCCTTTAGGCATTTTATTCGCCTCTATCGCTTCTATTGATTATCTTCGTTTCAAGATTTCCTTTATTCATCATCATAACTGCAACTGCTACTCTGTAATTGTACTCTAAACTTGGACCTTTAATGGCAGCGTATAGACTTTCTGCAATTTCTTTTACCCTTTCAGATAAAATTTTAACATCTAATGGCTTTCCAGTAAAAGGTTTTAAAGGTCTCTCATTGCCTCCTGAATAAGTTGTTATCATTTTACCAAGTCCAGGTTTTAGATTAAATCTATGGATTTCTTGTTCTTTTTCTCCCTTTTTATTACATCTTACAATATGCATCGCTCCACGAGATCCAAAAACACAAGCACTTATCCTTGGAGTATTGTTTGGAGGGTCTGGCTCATATGTTGTTAAATCTATCCATCTGTCTTCTTTTTCATCGTATTCAAAAAAAGGTTCTCCAAAAGCAGTTTCTAATATACGCATTGGATCGATACGACCTGAATTTTTTAAGCTGTTGACAAAAGTTGAATATATCAATTTTGTATGCGCCCCATTACCCGCAATCATTGTTTCTTTAAAAGGAATGATGGCAGGATAGAGCAACAATGAAGGACTACCTTCTTCTAACTTTTTTCGATCCGTTACTTCAGTTCTTATTATCTTTGTCCTTTCTTCTTGTATCAGCATCCTTGCTTGACTAGAAGGACTTCTTCCTGTTAAAGAGTAACCTATGAAAGTTTTTCTTGAAGGAGTCATGCCTATGACAATTCCTCTGCCACTATAAGTCATCTTTTCTAAAGCATTAAAATCATCCTTCATTCTGATTACGCCCATGATAGATTCATAAGCGCTTAAAACTTTTAATCTAATTGAACTAAATCGCGAACTTATCAGTGGGATAAAGTTATATTTTTGAATTTACCCATTATCATAAAATGAATATTGAAAGGAAGTTCTTTGGAACAAACGGGATAAGAGGGATACCAGGAAAGGATTTGACCCTTGAATTCATAGTGGAGATGTCACAATCTATAGGAACTTACTTTGGTCAAGGTCAAATTCTTATAGGGTATGATGGTAGATTCTCAAGTCCATTGATATCAAAGGCTGTATCTGCCGGAATCATGGCTTCAGGATTGGATGTTATGGATGCTAAGCTTACACCAACACCTGGTTTGCAATACTCTGTGAAGAAACTAGGCTACAGAGGCGGGGTTATGATAACAGCCTCTCATAATCCTCCTCAGTATAATGGAATAAAGGTCGTAGGGATGGATGGTGTAGAAATATCTCGTGAAGATGAGGTTGAGATCGAGAGGATATACTTTGAAAAAGCATACAGAAAAGCGGATTGGAAAGAGATTGGTATTTGTGGAAAAGAGGACTCGGTGATTCGAACCTATATAAACGGTGTCTTAAGCCAAGTTGATAACGATATAATAAAGAAAAAGGCTTTGAAAGTGGTATTAGACCCTGGCAACGGAGCTGCAGCGATCGCTGCTCCCTATGCTCTTTCAAGCCTTGGCTGTAAAGTCTTGACAATAAATGGGCATGTAGACGGAGATTTCCCAGGAAGAGGCCCTGAACCTACACCAACAACATTATCTGGGCTATCAAATGCTGTTAAATTCTATAATGCTGATGTCGGTATTGCTTATGATGGTGATGGCGATAGAGCCGTATTTTGTGATGAGAAGGGAGTTATTCATTGGGGGGATAGGACTGGGGCTTTGTTGGTGGATTATCTTTTAGTCAAAAATCCAGGAGCCCTTGTAGTTACCACTGTTAGCACATCTCAGATAGTAGATTTTGTTGCCGAAAGAAATCGTTCCAAGGTTCTGAGGACTAGAGTAGGTAGCGTTGATGTATCAAGGGCCATGATAGATCATAGCGCTTTATTAGGCTTAGAAGAGAACGGTGGTTTCTTTTACACTACTCACATGCCAACGAGGGACGGTTTGATGACCTCAGCCTTGCTATTAGAAGCTTTATCATACGCAAACAAGCCCCTCTCTGAGCTTCTAGAAGCTCTTCCTAAGTATCACCAAAGGAAGGCTAAATTTGAGTGCCCTAATGAAATAAAGAAAAAGGTTATGGAAGAGATAGAGAAGAAGTCTGCTGGAAGAGTTGAAAGGATAGATGGTGTGAAGATATGGGCTGACGAAAACACTTGGATATTGCTAAGACCTAGCGGTACAGAGCCTCTGATAAGGGTCTTTGGAGAGTCAAAACATGCTGAAAAATTAGATGAATTGATTGAGAGATACTCATCAATAACAAAAGAGAGTATAGAAAAAATAAAGAGAGCGGGCTAAGTTAGCCCTAAATCTGGGAACTTCGCCTTAGTTACTCCAAGCTCTTCTTGAAGAGTGCGAATCCTTTGAGCGTACTCCTTCATCTTCGCTTTGTCGCCTTGCACTTTAGCGATCTTGTAAGCCTTCCAAGCCTTCTTTAATGCCCCCCATGTCTGGCCCTTCGTATACTTAGACATAATCCATAACCTCATTATATCTCATATCTCATATGAGATATAAACTTTTCACTTGAGATGTATCCATCCTTTTCTCTCTATCTCAATCTCTCTTTCATCAAGAAGTAGACGAACTTTGGGAAAATCATCTGTAACTTTCCCTATTGGTATTATTCTTTCTCCCATTCTTTTCGCCAATCTTTGAGCTTCGTCTAGTTTATCTTTTGGTATAGTAGCAACTATTTCGTATTCCTCGCCGCCATAGAGGACTAGATCGTTCAAGCTTAGATGATTCGTCTCAGCAAAATTCTTAACATCGTCCGTAGTAGGCAAATCGTTTATCTCTATCCCGACTTTGCTATTTATCACTATCTCATGAAGAGAGAGAGCCAAACCATCGCTGGAGTCTATGGATGATGACATGAGATTACGCTTTGCTAAAGCTACCCCTAATCTTAGCCTTGGATTCGGCATTACAACAGATGAAATGGCTCTCTCTTTGAATTCAGGATTAGTCTTTAGATCATTGAGCATTATCTTCAACCCAGAAGAGGAGTAGCCGAAGAAGCCAGATGTTATAACTAGGTCTCCAGGCTTTGCCCCCTTTCTTTCCACGATCTTATCTGCAAATCCTATCATGCAACAGTCTGTTATAATGCAATCTGCCTCATTTGTATCTCCTCCCAAAATCTCTATACCAAATTCTTCTTTTGCTATCTTGAACCCTCTTGCAAGCTCCCTAATTTCTGATTCTTTCATTCCTCTTGGAATGCCTAATGAGATCAGTGCGGCAGAAGGCACTACCCCTTTAGCAGAAAAATCGCTCACACACATAACTATGCTCTTTCTTGAAACTTGCCATAGATCCATGCCTCTTGGAACGTCTGTCTTTTCAACAAGCATATCACTCTTTATTACGACTTTTCCTCTTTTTTTAGGAAGATATGCTACATCGTCTCCTATCCTAGAGAATTTTGGCTTAGGTTGCCCTATTGTATCAACGATTATTCTAATTATTTCAAATTCATCAAGGGCTTCTCCCAAGATCATCCCTCATTATCGACTTTATTCTTTTTAGATAATTGTTCATGATTTGTTCAGCCTTATCCTTTGATTTAGCCTCAACAGATATTCTTAATGCTTCCTCAGTCCTTGATGGTCTTATAAGAACCCAAGAGTCTTTTTGTTTGAATTTTATGCCATCTGTAGTATCAACATTAGGAAGTTCTTGAGTCAGTGTAGATAGTATTCTCTTAGCGTCGTCTTTGCTACAGGGAATCTTCTTTCTTATCTGATAATAGTAAGGTAAATCTTCTGTCAAATCGTTCAATGCCCCCTCTTGCTTTATAATTTTTGATACCAATGCTGAGGCTAAGGCTCCATCCCTGCATAAAACGAAGTCTGATAATACCAAGCCACCACTGCTTCCCTCTCCTCCTAATTTGCATCCTCTCTTCATCATCTCCATGACTACATTAGCTTCTCCTACCTTTGAATAGTAAACCTTACCACCTAGATCGTTGACCATTTTCTCTAATCCCATGGATGTGTCTACGCTTACCACAGCTTCTCTTAATCTCATCTTTATCATCAAATATTTCACACATAGCATTAGAATGAAATCTGCTGGTATTTTCCTTCCTTTTTCATCTACTATGGCAACTCTATCTGCATCACAGTCATAAGCAAATCCTACATCAAAACCATTTGCTACCACACTCTCGGAAAGATTGTCGAGTTTATCTTCGATAGGGTCTATGGTCCTTGAGAATATCCCAGGAGAATCGTTGAGAGTTAAAACTTTACAGCCTATCTCTTTGAACAATTTTGGAATGAATAAACTACCCGCTCCTCCTCCAAGGTCTAATGATACCTTTAGCCCTGAGCAAGAATCTTTACCAATATAAGAAACCAATTCTTCAGGATAGATTGAAGAAACCTCTGAATAAATACCAGTTTTTGAACTTAATTGAGTTGAATTTAAACTAAAAAGAGTGTTCAACTCTTCCTCAAAGATTCCCCTTCCTCCTTTGACTATGAACTTTACACCATTCCATTCAGGAGGGTTATGTGATGCTGTTATCATTAGACCTCCATCTAACTTCCTTCGAGCAACTTCTCTGAATAAAGCTGGAGTTGATACTATGCCGAAATCAAGAACTTCACAGTCTGCTTCTAAAAGCCCAGATGTTACTGCATGTAAAACCATAATACCTGAATTTCTTGTATCTCTACCAATCGCGCATAAACCATTTTTGATGAAATTTCCAAACAATCTGCCAATATTCACTAATTGTACAGGATTCAGATCATAGTTTACTATCCCTCTAAAGCCAGATACTGATAAAATTGCCAAATTTACTCTCATAAAGTTTAGTTGATAAACAATATAAACTATATTGCGATGAATTAAATTATAGCCCCGATAGCATAGTCGGTCTAATGCATCCGCCTCGTATATGTCAAGAAAGCGGAAGATCGGGGGTTCAAATCCCCCTCGGGGCTTTAAGGATATCAATAACTTATATATGTGATTTATAATGGATAATTGATGGCTAAAAAATTTGTCTCTATAAGCCTCCCAAAAGACCTTGTTGATAAAGTAGACTTGATTATTAAGGCTGGCACGCTCGGTTACGATAGTAGGCCAGAGTTCATCAAAGAGGCCATAAGGAAGAGATTATCAGAATTAGGATATGAGACTGGTCAACCAACTCATCCGTTTAGAGTCTGGAATATAGCCACAGATCGTGTAACTATATATGATGAGACTCTAAGTAGATGGGTGAACATATATATTAAAGAAGGCATTTTAATGTGTGAATTAGACAGATCCGAAGATTGTATCCATGTGAAATTCGTCGCTGAAATTCCTCAAGTTGTAGACATGTTCAAAAGGATGGGCTGGAAGCTTCACAGAAGTTGATAATTCAACAAATTTTTTCTTGAATTTTTAAGCTTAAAAACCAGCTGAGTTTTATTAAAAATGGGCGGGGGTTGCCAAGTCAGGTCAAAGGCGCAGGCCTGTAATGTATTTGGCTAAAGGCGCCTGTCCCGAAGATGAATATCGGAAGGGTTCGTGGGTTCAAATCCCACCCCCCGCATCGATAATGATGTGGAAGCATAGTAGATTTTATATCCCTGACAAGATTAACCCTGTGATGAACATAGCGCATAACGACGAGGACATAAGCAATAATAGGAAAAATCAAATTGCGGGCAAGTCCATAGATAACTATGATCTTGGCTTTTCTCTGTTTCCAGGTAAGATTGATAATCTATGTGGAATTGATTCTCTCTTGGAAACCCTCAATGATCTCCGTGGCACTGGCATACTACATATTAGGAAACAGAATCGAGCAGACTATGCACAAGAAATAGGGCTGATTAACGGGGACTGTGAATTTCGGTCTAGACCGTCCTTCTTTATAGGCATCCATTATATCCATCCAAGGTTGAAATCGAAGGAGTCTTCAGTTTGTTGTTCCAATAATTAGCTAATGCTATCAATACTTCTTCAAATAGATACTTCTCAGGTACGATGTCGACTTTTACGCCCATTTTACGTAAAGCCTTAGCTGTTGTAGGACCTATCGCTATAATAGTTAATCTACTGTTCAACAAATCCCTCAGCTTTTCCATAGATATCTGTCCTACAAGCATTTGAAATAGGTTCTCAACACACAAAGAGCTGCTAAAGATAATTGCATGAATCTCTCCATAAATTAAATCTTGAAGAAAACTCTTTTTTATATCTGGGTCGGTGGGAGGTAATGATTCGTATACATAGATTTCTTGTACCTTTGCACCCATCTTTCTTAGACCCTCTTTTAGAGCAGGAGTTGCCGCCTTAGTTCTGGGAATATAAATCGACTTTCCGGAAATATCGAGTTTTTGTAAGCTCTGTATTATTCCCTCTGAGCTGTACTTTGCTGGGACAAAATCCACATGGATTTGATGGGCTTTAAGCTCCTGTGCAGTTCTGGGACCAACAGCTATAATTACAGTCTTTGCTAAATACTCTATGAGTTGATCTCTTAATCCTAAGCTTTCAGTAGCATTGATTAGGTACCTTGTACCATTAGCGCTCATGAAGATAACATATTCGACCTTTCCCTCCATAAGATCGTTGATGAAGTTTTTTATCGGTGATAAATCACTAATTCTCTTGATCTCTATAGTCGGTATAAGGTAAGGCTTTCCTCCTTTCTCCTCGATCATCTTACAAGCTTCTTCAGCTTGATCACGAGGCCTTGTTATGGCTATAGTCCTTCCTTTGAGAATAAAGGCATCTTGAACCATAATAACTTCCCTCCAAGCTTAACAACTTCTCCTATAACTATGACCGCCGGAGGTTTTACGTTTCTCTCCTTTGCTTCTTTTACTATCGTGCCGAGCTTGCTTATCAAACTCTTTTGCCTCGTTGTAGTCCCCCATTCGATTATTGCCACGGGTGTATCTGGGTTTAAGCCTCCTTCTATTAGATTATTCGCTATAGATTCTAATCGCTCCACGCCCATTAGAATGACAATCGTATCCACGGAGCCAGCCAATTTGCTCCAATTAACAACTCTCTCTGCCTTTTCAGCTTGATGGCCTGTAACTATTGCAACAGAAGAAGAATAATCTCTATGGGTGAGTGGGATACCAGCGTAGGCAGGAGCTGCTAAAGCTGAGGTAACTCCAGGTACTACTTCAAAGTCTATCTTATTATCCACCAATGCTTCTGCTTCTTCTCCACCTCTACCAAAGAGAAAAGGATCACCACCTTTCAGCCTGACCACTTTTTTACCATCAAGAACTGCATCGATCATTAATTTATTGATCCTTTCTTGGGACAACTCGTGCCTTCCCGATCTTTTTCCAACATAGATCTTCTTTGCTCTTTTCGGGATTAGCTTAAGAATCGATTTAGTTACTAGTCTATCATAAATCACTACGTCAGCCTTTCTTAAGAGCTCAACAGCCCTTATCGTAATCAGCCTATAATCACCTGGCCCAGCGCCAACAAGAAATACTTTACCAAGACCCATACTTCTCCCTCCATTCAGCTTCAAGGTCCTTGGCTCCTTGTTCCATTAGGCTTTGAGCAACCTTCCTGCCTAAATCTTGAGCTTCATCAAAACTGCCTTTGGCAAAGGAAGAGATTTTCTTCTGACCATTTATAGAAAAAATGCAACCATAAAGTGATAGAGTTCTATCATCAGCACGCCCAATAGCACCTATAGGTACACGGCAACCACCCTTAAGAGAGAGTACCAAACTTCTCTCAGCAGTAACTTCAGCTCTTGTTGAGGGATGATCAACAGATTGAAGAAGCTTCATTAAATCCTCATTATCTTTTCTCACAACTATGGCTAAGGCTCCTTGCCCTGCAGCAGGGGTGAATCGATCTAATGAAAAACGTTCTGCAATTTGACTTTCCAACCCCATCCTTTTAAGACCAACTTCGGCTAGTACAATCCCATCAAATTCGCCTCTTTTTACCTTTGCAATTCTAGTTTCAATATTACCTCTTATGGGTCTGACCTCTAAATCAGGGCGGACAGATTTGATCTGAGCCATCCTCCTCAAGCTACCAGTTCCTATAATTGCACCTCTTGCTAATGCATTAAAGAGAACTTTACCTTTTGAGATGAGAACATCATGTGGAGAACTCCTCTTTGGTATTGCTGCTATAACCGTCTCTAAGGATTCTACAAGAGGGACATCTTTAAGGCTATGTACAGCAAAGTCGATCTCTCCTCTTACTATTGCCATATCTATCTCTTTTTCGAATATACCTTTCCTATCGATGGCAAAAAGGGGTTTCTTCCTCTCTTTATCTCCTAGCGTTTTGATGACTTTAACTTTAAATTCTAGCTCTGGATAGATGGATTTAAGATTTTCTAGAACAGCCTCTGTCTGTATCAGAGATAGCTTGCTTCCTCTCGTACCAACTGTTAAAATCATCTTTAAACCGACCTACTCTTAATTGATACTGTATGCAGAGCTCTATCAAAAGCGTTGATAGTCCCCTCTAAATCCTCTTCATTATGCGCTATCGATAAGAAGCAAGTCTCAAATTGTGATGGCGGTATAAATATGCCATGCTTTAAGAGCTCTTGGAAGTATACGTAGAACTTTTGAGTGTCAGACAACTTGGCACTAGTATAATCAATAACTGGACAGGGAGAGAAGAAGATTTGAAACATAGATGCTATGCTACTGACTTGTGCTTCTATATGATGGTCTGAAGCTAAATCTGCAAGAGCTTTCTTTAACTCTTCACAATTCTTTTCAAGTTTAGGATAGATTTTGCCTTGCCTTTCACTCAAAATTTGGAGAGTAGAATAACCAGCAGTTACTGAAATAGGATTGCCACTAAAAGTTCCTGCTTGATAGACCTTGCCTGATGGTGATAAATGTTGCATGATCTCCCTTTTACCACCAAAAGCGGCTATTGGAAAGCCACCACCAAGAATCTTGCCCAATGTTGTCATATCGGGTTTTATATTGTAATATTCTTGTGCCCCTCCTAGAGCAAGCCTAAAGCCTGTGATGATTTCATCAAAGATGAGGACTATGCCGTGATCTTTTGTTAACTTTCTTATTTGATTCAAGTAGTTATCTTTTGGTAGAATGAGACCGGCATTTCCTATAACTGGCTCAATAATTACTGCGGCTATATCATGCCCTTCACGCTTAATAACCTCTTTAAAAACCTGAAGATTGTTATATGGTAAGACTATAGTGTTTTGAGTTGTCTCTTCAGGGATGCCAAGCGAATTGGGGGTTCCAAATGAAGTAGCCCCTGATCCTGCCTTGACAAGGACGTAATCATGAGACCCGTGGAAACACCCCTCAAACTTGATGATCTTCTTCCTTCTAGTGAAGCCTCTAGCTAACCTTATTGCATGCATAGTGGCTTCAGTGCCTGAATTAACTAACCTTAGCATCTCCATACATGGGACTAACTTAGTGATCAGCTCTGAGAAATCAACTTCCAGCTCTGTTGGAGCACCATAAAGAGTACCTTTTACTAATTGTTCTCTCACTGCGTCTAAAACTTCCTTAAATGAATGTCCTAAGATGAGTGGTCCGTAAGCCATGCAGTAATCTATGTAAGATTCTCCATCTACATTGTATATTCTTGAACCGTTTGCTCTATCCACAAAGAAGGGGTATGGTTCAAACGCTCTAACAGGGCTATTCACTCCACCAGGTAGAACCTTTTTGGCTCTCTCGAAGAGTTCATATGATCTAGTGTTACCTAAAGCTGATTCAACCATGATTCCACGTCCTTAGCAAAGTATGTTATAATAAGATCTGCACCAGCCCGTTTAATTCCAGTTAAGATCTCAAGGATAGCAGCTCTCTCATCTACCCATCCCATTTGAGCAGCAGCCTTCACCATAGCATATTCTCCACTTACATTATAAGCTGCAACAGGTACTCTGAATTTTGATTTAGCAAGATATATTATATCCAAGTAAGCTAGGGCTGGCTTGACCATTATTATGTCAGCCCCCTCATTTATATCTAGCTCCATCTCACGTAAAGCTTCGTCCGGATTCCTATAATCCATCTGGTAACTCTTTCTATCCCCAAAAATAGGCACAGATTCAACAACCTCTCTGAAGGGACCATAAAAGCAAGAAGCATATTTGGCAGAGTAAGCCATTATCCCTACTTGGTTGAAACCAGCATCATCTAAAGCCTCTCTTATGAATCTAACTTGGCCGTCTATCATACCAGATGGAGCTACGATGTCTGCTCCAGCCTGAGCGTGACTGACTGCTATTTTCTGCAAGATTTGGAGAGTAAGATCATTAACGATTTCACCATCTTTTACTATACCACAATGTCCATGAGTTGTATATTCACAGAGGCAAACATCAGTTATAACGACAATTTGATTGCTGAATTCATTCTTTAGGTTGTGAATAGTTTTCTGAACAACCCCATCCATAGCAAATGCTTTGGAACCTGTTTCGTCTTTCTTCGATGGTATGCCAAATAGGATTATGGCTTTTATGCCTTGTTCAATTACTTGCCTAACTTCGCTGAGTACATATTGAATAGGCAATCGAGAATACCCTGGTATAGACTTGATAGGGATGGGCACTTGTGCATTCTCATCAACGAAAATAGGGCATATCAAGTCGCTCGGGTTTGGCTTAATTTTATGCGTTAGATCCCGTAAGGCAGGCGTTCTACGTAGCCTTCTCATCCTGACCGTAGGAAAACTCAAAAACTTTAACACCTCCATTCTAATTGGCTACAGCAGAAGGGCTTTTATAACCCTCGTCATTGTCCCGAAAACGTTCTAGAATTTTCATAGCTACTCCTTGAGCTTCATCAAACCTTCCATCTTTTAAAAGCTTCTTTATACGATCATCCTTAAGTATTTTGTAGAGAAACTTCTTTCGAATCCTCTGATCCAAGATACGCTGCTTCAGGATCTCCCTAGCATAATTCTGTAGCTTAATTTGAAGCAAATCCTCCTGGGTGATGATTTTTTCTATTCTTTTTCTTAGAACTCTAGCCATTAATGGGCTTCTTCCATTGGTGGATATAGCTATCTTTACCTCTCCTATCTTGACCAAGGCTGGAAATATAAAATCGCTGACCGAAGGGTTATCTACTACGTAAACCATGCATCCTGCTTCTTTAGCATACTTAGCAAGCTGGATGTTAAGATTTCGATCATCTGTAGTAGCTACGAGCACATCGGGCTTAGAGCTAAGGTAATTGATGAATGACTCTCCATCCTTAATATCTGTTTTTATCAAATCGATCCTTTTCATTTGATGCAACTTTTTGATGCCACTTGAGAAGGTTTTACTCACCACTAGAACTCTTGAACCGGCTTCTAGGAAGCTCAGGGTTTTTCTATAGCCCTCTGACCCCCCTCCAACTATAACAACATGCTTGTCTTTAAACATGAAATCTATAATCAACTTCCCTCACTTTTAGCTCAAATAATAAAGTAAAGCTTATATTTAAGTGTGGCTGGATTATCCATCCGTGAATATTTTAAAGCAAGGTATCGTGAACGTAAGGATTACGCATAAAAGAGCACGGGTCCCCCTAATAGAATCCGTAGCCTTCAAGGATAGGAGGGGCGCATTAACCGAGATTCGTTCCATGGCTAATCTTAATGAGTGTGTTCTCCTTCAAACATGTAATCGTGTAGAACTCTTTGCCGTAAGTAAAGATGGTGAGAAGACAGGCAAGATACTAAGCGAATACTTGGTAAAAAGAGCAGGGAATATGGTTAAAGAAGCATCCGAAGCCATTGAGGTTTCCTTTGACCAAGACACTTTAAGGCATATTTTAAGAATTGCATCAGGATTAGAGTCGATGATAGTAGGCGAGGATCAGATCCTTGGTCAAGTTTGGGATGCTTATTTAGAAGCTGAATCTTTAGGAACGGCTGGACCTGTACTAAGAACTGTGTTTAATAAAGCAGTGAACGTAGGAAGGAGAGTTAGAAATGAGACTGGCATCAATAAGGGAGCTATATCAATAGGTTCAGCTGCAGTCGAGCTAGCAGAATCTCTATTAGGTACCCTTAATGGGAAGAAGGTTCTGGTAATAGGTGCAGGAGAGACAGGGACGCTTGTGGCTAAAGCATTAGCTAGGCACCATCTTAATGCTATCTTCGTTGCTAATAGAACATATGAACGAGCCTTAAAGTTGGCCGAGGAGCTTTGTGGCAAAGCTATAAAGTTTGATAGGCTAGAAGAGGCACTTATAAATGCTGATGTAGCTATCTGTTCTACATCTGCACCTCATTATCTGTTAACAAAAGAATTGTTTTGTGAAGTTATGAAGCAACGTCATAACCGGGATGATTTAATAATTATTGATATCTCAAACCCTCGAAATGTTGAGAAATCAGTACAAGATATAGAGGGAGTAAAGCTTTACAACATAGACGATCTTCGAACGATAGCAGAAAGAAATAAAGAGGAGCGTCAGAAGAGCGTAGAAAAAGCCTCAAAAATTATAGAGGAGGAGCTACTTTTGCTTGATCAAGATCTAAAAACCCAATCCGTTAGAAACATCATTTCTTCCTTATTCTTACGTGCTGAAGAAGTACGCCAAAGGGAGCTAATGAAAGCCCTCAATATGTTGGGAAACGTTGACGAGAAAAGGAGGAAGATCGTTGACAATTTGACCCGCATCTTAGTGAAGCAGACATTTGTACCTATTATTGAGAATTTACGTATGGTAGCTATGAATAATGACAAGCAACTGATAGACGTTGTGGTTAAGTTGTTTGGAGTGGAGGCGAGTTAATTTATTAGAGTGGGGTAGTGCCGATGGATAAAATAGGGCTAGTCCTTATTGGGCACGGCAGTAAGCTCCCTCGTAATAAGGAAAACTTAGAAAAATTGGCTGATATTTTACGGGAGAGGTCAAAGTTTAAGATAGTTGAAACATCTTTTATAGTAAGGGACAGACCGACAATCCCAGAGGCTATAGAGAGCATAGTTAAGCAAGGAATCAAAAAGATTGTTTTGATCCCTGTCTTCTTGTCACATGGTATACATACAGAGCAAGAAATCCCAGCTATGCTAGGTTTAAAAAGAGAAGAACCTATCTTAAAGATGCAAGGAGTAGAAATAATCTATGGGGAGCCTATAGGCTCTGATGAGCGAATAGCCGAAATCATAGAAGAAAAGGCTTTGGGAGCGCTAGGTCAAGAAGATAGCAAATTAAACATAGTGCATGATATAGGAACCTTTACGAGTAGGGATAAGATATTCGAGGCCAGCACAGGTATAGTAAGGCAAATCCTTGGGAATACTTTAGAAAAAGTTCCTAAAGACCATGCCAAACTTATTGAACGGGTTGTTCATGCTACCGCCAATCCTGAATTCGCCAAGTTATTATTTATCAATGAGAAAGCTGTTGAAGCAGGGGTAAATGCTATCAAAGCTGGAGCGAGTGTAATAGTTGACGTAAAGATGGTAAAGGCTGGTATAAATGAAGCAAGGCTAAAAAGGTTTGGGGGAAGAATTCTCACTTATATCGATGATGAACGAGTCATCAAATTAACCAATCATGAATCGATAACAAGGGCTGCCGCTGCCATGCGCTTAGCCATAGATGAAGGGGTGGATGGGTCTATCATACTCATTGGGAACTCACCTACAGCTGCATTCGAATTGGCAAATGCAGTAAAGCAAGGGTTAGTCAAACCAGCCCTGGTCGTAGCCACCCCTGTAGGATTTGTAGGTGCTGCAAAGTCAAAGGAGGCTATTTCACATTTATCTATACCATTCATAATAGTTCAAGGTCCCAGAGGCGGGAGTACTGTGGCTGTAGCTATATTCAACGCACTACTCTCTATCGCAGAAAGAGAAACTAAAATATCTTAGGCTTGAAGGTGTTAAGATGAGAAGAGCTTTAAGGTACGGCATTACGACTGGTGCATGTGCTGCGGCTGCTGCCAAGGCTGCTCTAATTACTTTGCTCAGCAAACCCATCGATAGAGTAGGCATACCTAGCCCAATAGGCATTCGTTTCGAAATATTAGTGATGGAATGTAGAAAGCTTAGTGATGATACTGCCATAGCCAACGTCATAAAGGATTCTGGAGACGATATAGATGTCACGAATAAGATGGAGATATCTGCTACTGTAAGGTTAACTGATGATGGCAAGATCGTGATAAAAGGTAGTAAAGGCATTGGCATAGTTACGAAGCCTGGCTTACCAGTTTCTGTAGGCGAACCAGCCATCAACCCTGTCCCGAGAAGGATGATAGAAGATGCCATTAAGGAAGTTTTACCATCTGGCAAAGGCATTGAAGTACTCTTAAGCGCTATTGGAGGCGAGAAGGTTGCTGAAAAGACTCTTAATTCAAAGTTAGGCATAGTCGGTGGTATATCCATCCTTGGCACAACAGGCGTAGTAAAGCCATTGTCAATGGATGCATGCAGGCGCTCATTAGTTCCTCAAATCGATGTTGCCATTGCTCAAGGTTATGAGCGTATATTCTTGGTACCGGGTAATATAGGAGAAAGGATAGCCAAGCAACTATTCGAAGCTCCTGAGGATGCTATAGTCCAAACAGGGGACTTTATGGGCTATATGTTAGACAAAGCCGTCGAGAAAGGGGTGAAGGAGATCATAATTCTCGGACATCCAGGGAAGCTCGTCAAATTGGCAGCAGGGATCTTCAATACACACCATAAGGTAGCTGATGCCCGAAAAGAAGTCTTAGCTGCTTACGCTGGTGCTGCTGGTGCAGATAAAGAAATTATACAAATGATATTACGATCGAATACTACAGAAGAGGTAATTGAGCTTCTTAAGTGCACTAATTTATTGCAACCAACGTTCGATGAGATAGCTAAAAGGATTAGTTCACTCTCAATGGAGAGAGTAGGGAATAAAGCCAAGATAGGAGCAATATTGGTCTCTTTAGATGGAGCTATCCTTGGGATAGATGAAAGCGCTAGGTGTATGCTACATGGCTAAGATATATGTAGTTGGAGTAGGCCCAGGCTCATCGGATTACATAACCCCAATGGCCAGAAAGGCTGTGCAGAATGCCCATCTTGTTGTAGGGGCTGAAAGGACCTTAAGCTTATTTCTAGGAGATATAAAGGGAGAAGCGTTGCCTTTAACGGGTAAGAATGTAAGTGAAGTCCTCAAACATGCTACTGAGTCTGCTAAGATGGGTAAAACCGTAGTGGTATTATCGACAGGCGATCCTGGCTTCTCCGGCCTTTTAAGACCAGTCTTGAATAATATAACAGAAGATATCGAGGTTAATGTAATTCCTGGCATAAGTTCAATACAAGTATGCGCAGCTCGTCTTAATGTATGCTGGGATGAAATCGATTTATTTAGCTTCCATGAAGGAGCAAGCCATGAAAAGATGATGAAGCTAGCTAAAGCCGTTAAAGAGGGGAGAAATGTTATGCTTCTTCCAGATCCTAAGTCTTTTCCTCCTAAT
>CALLJF010000025.1 GCA_938091495.1 uncultured Nitrososphaerales archaeon
AATCTGTTTGCTCTTTCTAAAATGGGATTCGAAGATTTTCATGAAGGATTATCTGCTCAAATAATGCACATAGGTCCATATTCTGCTGAAGGACCAACCGTCAAGAAACTACATAACTTCATTAGAGAAAAAGGTTACGAACTAAGAGGAAGGCATCATGAGATATATTTGGGTGATCCTCGCAAATCAGCGCCAGAAAGAATGAAGACTATTATAAGGCAAACAGTAGAGGTTATCAAGAGCTAAAAAATTTAAAGAAACGCTTATTACAGACTCCAAATCTAAAACTTTAGCATAAATTAACTTAAATAGGGAAGAATTCTATTAATTAAGATACCATAAAAGGTTGGAGCAATGACGATAACAACTATAGAAACAAAAATGGAAAACCCACTATTTGGCACTGTTAGAGTAAAAAGGGGCTTTGCAAGGATGCAAAAGGGAGGGGTAATAATGGATGTTACTAATGTTGAGCAAGCTCAGATTGCTGAAGATTCTGGAGCAATAGCTGTTATGGTCCTTGACAAATTGCCAGCGGATGTTAGGGCTGCAGGAGGAGTAGCAAGGATGTGTGATCCTAAGAGGATACAAGAAGTCATGGATCATGTGACAATACCTGTAATGGCAAAGTGTAGGATAGGGCACTACATGGAGGCAAAAATCCTTGAAGCTTTAGGGATAGACATGATAGATGAAAGCGAGGTTCTAACGCCTGCTGACGATGCTCATCATATAGACAAGTGGGAGTTTACAGTTCCCTTTGTTAACGGCTGTAGAGATTTGGGAGAGGCTTTGAGGAGAATTGCAGAAGGGGCATCTATGCTCAGAACAAAAGGAGAGGCTGGAACTGGAAATGTTGCTGAAGCTGTTAAGCACATAAAACTGGTCATGGGCAAGATCAGAGAGTTGAAGGGCTTGAGTGAAGAGCAATTGCTCGATATGGCGAAAGAGTACAGAGTGCCTATAGATTTGGTCAAAGAAACAGCCAAGCTTGGTAGACTACCTGTGGTGAATTTTGCTGCTGGGGGAATAGCAACTCCTGCAGATGCAGCCTTGATGATGCATTTAGGGGCTGACGGAGTATTCGTTGGCTCAGGTATATTCAAATCAAAAGATCCAGCAAAAAGGGCTGAATCCATAGTAATAGCGACTACTTACTGGGATGATCCAAAGATAGTATTGGAAGCAAGCAAGATGATATCTGAAGAGAATTCTATGATAGGCATAGACATCAAGACGCTGAAGCCAGAGCAGATGATGCAAGTTAGGGGCGTGTAAGAAGGTAAAATTGAGGACTTTAAGAATAGGAGTATTAGCTCTCCAAGGGGATGTATCAGAGCATATAGATATTACCAATGCAACTTTGAGAGAAATGGGGCTAGAAGGAGAGGCAGTAATAGTCAAGGAAAAGGACCGATTGGATGAAATTCATGGTCTTATAATCCCTGGTGGAGAGAGTACGACTATAGGGAGAATGGCCGAGCGTTATGAGATGATTTCAAAAATAAAGAATGCTGCTTTTGCTGGAATGCCCATATTTGGCACTTGCTCAGGCTTGATTTTAATGGCTAAAAAAGTTCGTGATGCAAAGATAGGAGAGATGAACCAACCAACTTTAGGGTTATTAGATGTAGAGGTTATAAGAAATGCCTTTGGAAGACAGCGTGAATCCTTTGAGATAAGTCTTAAAATACCAAAGATAGGAAAAAATCCTTTCCCAGGAGTCTTCATAAGGGCGCCAGCCATAGCATCGATTCTGAGCAAAGATGTTGAGGTTCTTGCAAGTTATGAAGATAAGATTGTGGCAGTTCAGCAAAACAACTTGATAGGCATTGCTTTTCATCCAGAGCTGACAGACGATACAAGGCTTCATGAGTTCTTTATCGGGATGATATTAAAGTCTCCTTTTAAGGATAGAATTTCTAAAGCTAATTCATGATGATTCAATAGGTTGATGTTTATGGGAGAAGACAAAGAATTAGACTTATTGAAAGCAAGGAGACTTTTAGAGCTAAAGAAGAAGTTCACCAAGAAGACGAAAGAAAAAGGGTCGAGAGACTTAGTGCTAAGTCGATTGGTGGATAGAGGAGAAGAAGTCCTCACAATTGCTGAGAGAGACTATCCAAAGAACACTGCCCTTATTGTGGATAAACTTGCCGAACTCATCAGGTCTGGGTCTTTGAAGGGCTTCATATCAGGAGGGGAGCTTCTTTGGCTTTTCAGATCTCTGGGTATGGATATACGCATAGAAACGAAGATAATGATAAAAGAGGATGGAAGACTCATACCACTTAAGGACAAATTAAAGTCTGAACAATAGAATTCTTAGTAATAGAGTTAAGTATTTTAATCATACCTCTAACCTTGTTTTGGCATGGTTTTGTCAAGAAAGTACGCTATTATTCTGATCATAGCGCTTTTAATATTACCATCCTTACCTTATCAGGTTAAAGCTCAATCAACGATAGAAAACATTTCTTTCTTTAATCATCAAATGGCTGTAAGTAATTATGGCTTCATATTAGTAAACGAAACCATCTTTATCAAGAACGACTTTGAAACAAACGCTATCATACCGTTGATCAATATAACATATCCGAAAGAGCTTTATGGTAAAATAATCCCACAAGAAATAAACCCTAGTGGTTTTGATTTTAGCATAGCTTTAACTGAAAATTATACAAGGCTTACTATAGACCCAAAAGGCTATGAAATCCAACCAAATGAGAGCGTTACTATTTCAGTAAAGTTTTACCTTATAAAGGTTTTTTCTCGAGTTAGTGACATAGATTTCAGTGCTTCAGTCCCTCTAGTTCCAGCTCTAAGCTTGCCAAGTAAGCAAGTCAATTCATCCTTGAGTCTTCCATTTTTCATAATCTTTGATAGCCAGCATGAGAATTTTACGTCTAGTTTGATTAAAAGTAGATGGACTTTACTAGGAAACTTTTCAAACGTTGCCCAAGGCTTTTCTATAACTGAGAACGTTATGATAAGCAATCCAGCAAAGGTCTACTTCGCCCTTCTAGAGTTCACCAATGCAAAAAGAGAGTTGATACTATCCTCTTTAGGAGATATAAGGGTCAAAGATACTATAACCATGATCAATTATGACAATGTAAGTATAAGCAAGTTGAAGCCAAGCCTATTAACTAATGACTTTACGAGTATCGTTATAATTCCGCCCTTGATCAATCCGTTTTCTAATCCTTCAAGCGATGCCAACAACAAGCAAGTGAGTTTAGGAAATAGTTTGGAAAGAGGAGAGAAATACACAATAACTTTGGAGTATCCTGCAAAATCATCGGATTTCATAAAAGCAAAAGATGGTTTATTCGAGCTTTCTCTTCCCCTAAGAAGTCCTATAGATGGTGTTGTATACAATTACACTGTAAAAGTCACTTTCCCAGAGGGTTTCTTTGTTTATGGTAAGGCTGAGGAATCTAAAGTCAACGCCAGTCCACTAGATGGTAACAAAAGCATAGAATTTCGATACGGCTTAGCTTGGGCTTCTAAGGATATAATGCCCATTGCATCGTTTATTTTCATGATAGTTTTGGTAGCCTTTGTTGTGGTAGGTAAGCCATTTGTCAAGGAGGAATTAAAAGAGGTAGTTATCAGAACGAGAGAGTATGTAGAATCTTTCGAAGATAAGATAACTGCAACAAAAGAACTGATAGAGCTGCACAAGAAAAGGCAATTGAGTCAAATCTCTAAAGCCGAATTTAAGACTACACAAAGATTTCTCGAAGATAGGATAGGTAAGGCCAATGCCAAGATAAATGAATTAAGACAAAAATTGATCTCTTTGCAGCCTTCTCTTCAAAAACCTTTATCTGAGATTAGTGATCTCCATCATGATTACGATCGTACTGTAAGAGATTTGGTTAACCTTTATGATCAATTCTTAACAAAGAAAATCAAGGCGGAGGCTTTCGATAAGCTCTTGCCCGTTCATCAAAGAAGAGTCGATGATGCAAGAGAGAGCCTATTGGATAGCATAGACATACTTCGAAGCGAAGTAGAATAGCACCTTCGATTCAGCTTACATAAGGACAAAATTTGATCTAAGGTGCAGTAAGAAATTAAAAATTCATGTAGAAAAATGGATCAAATTGCAAAATATTGAAGCTTTTGATAAAATCTCATTTTCAAGCAAAATTTAATTATTCTTGTTTAAAAGGGGCTTGAGCTCGTATGGGTCTCTGTTGTTATAGATTCTAGCAAATTGAAGGTCACGGGTGTTGATGTCTGTCGTGTGGGAGTATTCCAGCTCGACAGCGCTAATAGTAAATGTGTAGTAATGAACCAAAACGATTGTATTTTATGTGATGCTTGCATAACTCAATATCCAACTCAAGTGATAACTGTCACAGAGTAAACTCTTAAACGAATTATTTTAAAATCCTTAATGATCAAGCCATTAGCTTAGAGCTTTTTTAAACAAGCTCTTCAAGGTAAGGCATGGCGGCTTTTACTGCAGACCCTCTTTTTACATCAATGTTAAAAGATCTTAGAGATATCTCAAGAGTTGAAAGTAATGCAATTGTCTCCTTTGAAGTTATATTTCCAAAGTGTCCTATTCTGAGTATCTTTCCTTTTAAATCTCCTAAGCCTTGAGCCACATGAATCTTATATCTATCCCTCAGCATTGAACAGATATCAAAAGCCTTGCCTTCAGGAGTGTAAAAACCAGTTACAGTGTTTGCTCTGTAGCCCTCTTCAGCAACGATACTCAGATTTAATGCTCCCAAACCTGCCCTTATGGCATCTGCTATGATCTTGTGCCTCCTCCATCTATTCTCTAATCCTTCTTCTTTTATCATCAACAATGCTTCATGGAGAGCCATCAAGATTTGTATGGAAGGTGTAGCGAGATATATTCCAGGTTCCTCCATGAACTTCCTCCATCTTGCCAAGTTCATATAGTATGATCGAATGGGAGTCTTTCTGTTCTCAAAGGCATCTAGGGCTCTTTTTGATACAGCTAAAAGAGCTGCACCAGGAGGAGCAGCAATGACCTTCTGGGAGCACGTTATCACAATATCTGCTCCAAGTTGATCAAAGTTTAGTTCGCAACCTCCTACAGCAGCGACAGAGTCGATGATGGTGTAAACATCATGTTTTCTTGCTATTTTCACCAAATCTTTTATTGGATTTAATAAACCATTTGATGTCTCGACATGTGTAATGGTAATGGCTTTGTAATTATCTTTTGAAAGTTTCTCATCGATAACACTAGGATCGGCATGCTTACCTGTCTCAAAATTTAATACGTCAACCTTTGCACCATGTACTGTAGCAAGGTCTACGAACCTTTTTCCAAAATAACCAGTATCAAGGCATAAAACTTTGTCACCAGGCTCTATAAGGCTAACTACTGATGCTTCCATGCCTATAGTGCCAGAGCCAGATATTACGAAGGGAATGCCTGTATAGTTTACAAACAAATATCGAGTAAGATTTAGTGTTTCCTTAAAGTTCTCTAAGAATCTAGGGTCTAAGTGCCCCAGTTGAGGCTTGCTCATAGCCTCTGCTACACGATGAGCCAGATTAGTAGGCCCAGGTATCATCAAAAGCTCGTCTGTCATAAGGCGAATTCACGGTAATCATAACCATGATTATCATTTGCTTAAAAGGCTTTTCGGATAAAAGTCTTAATACAATTCATAGCATTTATTTTCCAGCATCAAGTTCTTGCTTTACATTTCTAGTTATGTAAAAATATGATGGAGGCTAGAAAATTGTTACGATTAGCCTTTTGAATTCGCCTTGCCAAAGAATTGTTAATTTAGGTAGGTGGTGGGGGAGGTACGGATGTTGGAGGAGCAGGTGCAATCCGTTTCCAGACAATAGAGATTATGCATATGATGGCGCCTATCCACGCTAAGTAGTATCCTATGCCAAGGAAACTGAATAGAAGTGAGCCATCTGGAATTACAAGAAGGTAAATAGTGAAGACAAGCACTCCGACTAGACCCTATGATACCGCCTATGAGTCCTTTGAAGAAAGCCACAATGCCACCTACTATCAACAGAATTAAAACAAGTAGAATAACTAAGTAGTCTGTTCCTAAACCAGCACCACTTTGAAGAATCATGTCCAGCAGACTTATATTAAAGAAGAAGACACTGATCCATGTAAGGAAGGGAGAGATTATCAGAATGATGCCGCCTATAATTCCTATAGGATTCAGCTTCATAAATGCAGTGATTTTCTACTTACTTTTAAACCTTTATGTAAAAAAATTACGTAAAAAGGCTTTCCAGAAATTTAAAGGTAATTCAAAATCTCTCTTAAGCTCTTTATAGTTTTTATATCTAACTTTGAAGTTATATCATCGTTGCCAAAATAAAGCCCAAGACCTGCTATTTGAAGAAATTTTACATCGTTAATGGAATCATCGACGGTTATACATTCTCTTAAACTTAAACCTAAGGATTCTACCAATTCTATTAAGGCTAAATGCTTGAACATAAGATCGACTCTCATAATACCATCTCCAGTCAAGAATCCATTTTCATCTACACATAGCTCATTGGCATAGACATGCTTGATGTTTAATTTCTTAGCAACTGAATCTGCAAGTAAGCTTATTCCTGCAGATATTATTGCAGTTTCTACCCCTTTTCTATGAATAGCATCTACAACCTCTTTTGCTTCTTCTCTAAGGTTAAGGTTTGACAGTATTTCTGAGATTTTTGATATGTGTAATGGCTTTGGCCATGCTGCAATGTCTCTCTTCATGAACTCTTTGTAATCTATTATACCTTTACAATACAGGTCATAAGTTTGCCTTGCTATAGGTTTGGTGCCAAAGTATTCATGAATGGCATTCCAACTGCTTTTTTCAACCAATAGTGTACCATCTAGGTCAAAGGCTATGAGATTATACTTAGCCAATGATCACACCTTTTAGCAAAGTATTATTAAGGTTAATAAAGAACTTTAAGCCAGTGAACATAAGCGAGTGATTCTCCTCTCCGTTCCGCTGTAAAAAACCCCAAAAGGGAAAAACATGAAGAGAATTAACAAGAATATTTGGGATGGAAAAGAGTTAATCTGGGCAGGCGATGGTAAAACCTACCTAAGAGGAGTTGGAGAAGATTTTCTGACCCATCCTTTCTTTGAAGATGCTTATAACAAGATTCTATTATCATATAAGCCAAAGACTAATTACAAATTGTGCCTCTTTTTACCTTGCTCTTATGGCAAACCTTACTCACAATCATACATTCACTATATGATAATAAAATCCTTAAGAAATTTAAAAAATCATTATGATAAGATTCACCAGATAATATTGACCAATGCAGGAATAGTCCCAAGAGAGTTAGAAGAGCATTACCCATTTTGCTGCTATGACTGGAATCCTAGATTTGAGAATCCTGAAATCAAGGATAGATACACTGAGGTGCTTTTCAAAAGGCTCAAGGGTTACATATCGAAATTCAATGATTACTATGATAGATTCGCTTGCTATCTAAGGTGGAACTCTGATACCTATAGAGCAATAAAAAAGGTTGAACGAAATCTTGAGTTGAAGATTCCTAACTTTTCTTTAAAACCAATAAGCATAAAGAAATCAGAAATCAAAAAGTTATCTTATAGCGTTTATGATTATGAGGACGATCTAATCTTAATAGCATCGAAGAATCTTCAGAACTTGATTCAAAAGGTCAAGGAGGCTATAGGTTGATAGTTATGCCCAGATTTGGTATTGATAAACTTTTTATTGTTATATATACTCATTTTGGATACCTTTATCGAGATGGGATTCTCAAGACTAGAGACGAGATTTTGAATTCTCGTTTAACCTCGTTACAATTCTTAGTAACTCATTATAATGAGTGATTATCTTATATCATCTCAGCGACTGCAATAATAAGTTGACAACGTATGGAAGTGTCAGAGTTTATAAAACTTGTTGAAAAGAACGCTAAACCAAAAGAAGAAAAGCTTGTTGCAATTACAAACGCCCATAACAATGAGTTCATCTACGTGAATGAGGCACTGGCAAGCGTTTTTCCGGGTCTTAGACTCCTTCACAACAAAAAAGTATTAGATGACATCGCTTGTAAGCTTGAATTTCGTCAATGGCCATGATTTTCCTACGCTTGAACAAATTAGCTGATATAGCGTAAGAGAGGTTGTAATTTGATAGGTGCAATTTATGATGAAGAAGAGAAAAGGATAATAGCCATCTTGAAGGGCTTTGTCTGCTCTTGGAATAGATGCACCTTCTGCTGCTTTTATGAAGAGGCTGCAAAAAGCTTTGATGATTTAATTCTAACAGCAAAAGAGATCATTTCAAGAATAAAGGGTTTGATGAATGAAAAGCTTGTTGATAGAATTTCTTTCTTTAACGGTGGGTCCTTCTTTGAATTGCCGCTAGGTATAATTTATGATCTATCAAAGGTAACAAATAAGAAGATAGTAGAGATAGAAAGTAGACCAGAGTTTCTCAGCAAAGATAGCATCAGCCATTTGTACCATGTATTAAAGCCAAGCAAGCTCATCATAAGGATAGGCTTTGAATCCACTCATAATGATATAAGAAACCATCTTCTGAACAAAGGAATAACGGATTCTGAGGTGAATAGGATAGTGGAGCTTAGGGATTATATAAAGAATAAGTCTGATGTTTCGATAGAATTCATAGCTTACGTGCTATTCGGTCTAAAGGGGATAGATGAGAAGAGTGTTATCATGAGTGTAAGGGAGTTCAACAAGATTTTTGATGGAGTGATAGCTGTAAAATATAGAAGGTATCATGAGTGGATGCCGAGAGAAGTAGGAGTCTCCAAAGAATTGCTAGAATTTCTAAGAACGAATTGCCTTGATGTAGACTTGACAGAATCCGACATATGGAAATTGAATTATCAGCCTTAAGAATAAGTTAGCGATAGTTGTAAGATGAGAGTATATTTATAGAAAGATAGCGAGCAAAGTCAATAATTTTCTTCTTACAGAATGTTGAAAGGAATCTGTTCGAATAATTAAAATTATTTAACAATTAAAGTTTAATAACATTAGGTTTTAATCAAATTAAGAAATAAATTGAAAACTAGTTTACTTCTTGC
The DNA here is from genome assembly GCA_938091495.1 of uncultured Nitrososphaerales archaeon. Taxonomy (GTDB): domain Archaea; phylum Thermoproteota; class Nitrososphaeria; order Nitrososphaerales; family JACAEJ01; genus JAVZMU01. Next base: position 9,082 of record CALLJF010000025.1, read on the forward strand.
AAAAAGACATTACTTTACTACTGTATGCTTAACCTTACTGCTCATCACCTCTTCAGTTGCAACACAAAGTTTGATCTCAAGTTCATTAGTTAATTCTTTACAAGCAAGCGATGCTCAAGGAGTCGATTTTCCAAATTATCCAAAAGCAGGTAATCCTCCACAGAACTTAACTGGCATTCCATTGGATGTGAACATCGTCTTTGTGGGCTTCCCAGCTAATGCCATAGATACTAGCGTAATTTACGCTGAGTTGCCTACCACTTACACTGCTATCAATAGGATGATAAACGGTGAAGTGTACAAGATGATAAAATATGCTAGCTTTAACATAAATTATCATTTTTATGGTTTTGATACTGCTTGGCAGAATTTTGCAAACAAATTCGCAAAATTTATTGAAGATAATCATGAAGTGGATTACGCGCCTTATTGGCTTCAAGAAGGGCTACAATATGACAGTATTACCACATCTCCTGTGGAGAAATGCTGGTATGTTAATGCTAGAGAAGCAGAGTATTGGATAAAGAATAACGCCCCTCCTGGTGCCTTTGACACTGGTTATACAATACTTTTCATAGATACATGGCATACAGACCCAAAAATTGAAGAGTACTACTTTTACGATGGAAGCGTTCCCTCTATTCCATTACCAATAGACCCTGAATGTAGAAACTCACAATTTATGATAGCTTATGGAGGATACTACCGCTTCCTCTTCATAGATTTACTGGCTGGACCCACAAACTATAGAGACTTGATGAACATAAAGCCTTTATGGCTATATAACTTGCCAAGTGAGAAAGGAGAACTGAGTTCAGAAATAGGCAAGATTGTTACTAAAACTGTAGAATTACGCATCGTTCCTTCTTATCTATATGCCCCAACTTTCAGACCATCATATTACATCAATGTGACGATCTTTAACAAGGATCCTACTCTTCCTATTCTCTTCGATATGAACAGGGTATTGCAAGAATACAGAGATCTTCAGCCATTATCAAGTTTTGACGGACAATTTAACATCGTGAATATTCAATCAGATGTAAATCTTTACCAAGTAGCCGAAGCTGCTACAGATGTTAATGGAATGACCGATGCTTATCAAGTAGCTGAGTACTTTTTAGCGAATTTGGACAAATACGTTAGCTCACATGGCAGTGATTGCGTTCTACCTGTCTTCATACTCGGAGGTTATGATTTAGGCGGTTTATTGGGAATGTCTTATTCAGATGGAAAAGGGAACCCAGCTTTTGTTATAGAATGCCTAAACAGAAGGATGGGAGGCTTTGACTTGATCAGTAAGGCTTGGGGATTGATAAGTGAACCATACTACATTGGACCAGGCTGGTCTGTTTGGTTTATTGATCCAGCCTACCTTGATAGAAACATGGGGCTTGAATTTGATTTCTATCTCTTAAGTGGTTCAGTCTCTGTCTATATCGCTGATGTTTACAACTTCAACGAATGGCAAGATAGCGGCTATAATTTTGGTGCTGTATCATTCCATCAAATTTGGCCTTTGACGCCTGGTAGTTATCCACTATTGTTCATTCCCCCTGATCCTGGTGGAAAGTATTATATAATAATTCGAAATACAGGCTATTCAACGGCTACTTTCTACGGGATGGTTATAACTCATAGAATAGAAGGCTATACGCTAGCCCCTCTCACAATACATGAAGTCGGGCACAGCTTCGGTCTCCCTCATCCCCATGATGGATTCAGCTGGAAATTGTATCAACAAGGTTTACCAGTGGAGTGGCCTGGGGAGTATCAGTATTGGTTGTGGGATTTCTCAGATACTCCTATGACATACGCTGCCTGCAACGTTAGGTTCGATCAATTGGATCGTGACATCCTTTATCGTGGTTATACTGCAACACTCTTGAATGAGACATTCTCTCTACTGAAAAGCACAGAAGATACTTTGAACGAAAAAGGCTTCAGCAGTGTACCATCAGGTATATCGAATAACGTTACTAATGCCATATCTAAAATAAATGAGGCTATAGCGCTCTTCTCAAGCTCTTCTCCAGATTACATTGGCTCTACAGAAAGGGCGATGGATGCTTATGAATATGCCCTTGGCGCTTATAACGCATCCTTACAGGCTTCTCCTCCCATGCCATTGTCAACAATACTCATAATAGCTGCAGTTGGAGGGATAGGCGTCGTGGCTGTGGCTGCGATAATACTAATAAGAAGAAGGAGGGCACCTCCCATACCTCCGCCTCCCCCACCTCCTCCACCTCCGCCACCGCCTGCAGTGTAATATGTCTTGTCAAAATATATCTTGGTGAAAAAGACCAAGATAGAGTCTATAGAGAATTCTCTAAAATCAAGATATATTCGATGGACTATACTTTTTTATAATAGATGGACTTTATAACATCAGCCCAAATAAAGTGTGAAGAAGATTCAACTTGAGCAAGTTAGATAAAGAATCATCG
>CALLJF010000026.1 GCA_938091495.1 uncultured Nitrososphaerales archaeon
GAGCTATTAACGATATAGCTGCCAATGAACCAAGGATGGCAAGGGTAATCACACCGCCTGCAGGTTTTATGAAGTCTCTTATTTGCATGCTTACTGGTTGTGTCTTTCCTACCGCAGGGTAACCCAATTGTTCTGGTGGAACGTTAGTAACTACAAATAATGATCCACCCCCGTTCTCATCATCCCCATAAACATAACCATTTATGGCTTCAGCTTTAGCTCGAGCCTTTTGCAACATATCTTCACGCTCTCCGAACTCTAAGGCATCTGTTGGGCAAGTTTGTACACAGGCTGGATTCATTCCTCGCTTAATTCTGTGAGCACAAAGCGTACACTTTTCGATTAGTTTTCTTTCTTCATCCCATTGAGGGACTCCGAATGAACAGATTCCGACGCATCTTTTGCAACGTATACATTTATTCGCATCATAAAGCACAGGCCCATAATCTGTCTTGTGGAGCGCACCAGTTGGACAAGCAGATGCACATATAGGAAATTCACAATGTATGCATCTAGTGTGGACATAGAAGCTATCAAGACCTTTCTGTGAATCGCCAAGCTTTATCCTAATCCTCTGAATATTATTTGGAAGAAGATTTTCTGACTTACAAGCAATCACGCATGCACCACAACCCACACAAATGGATGTATCAAGTAATATCGCATACTTCATATTTTATCACCCCTTGTAAACCTTAACTACTACATCTTCCATCCATGCTCCACCACTTGGATCGACATTTGCTAGCTCTTTAACATCCAGATTAGGTATGAGATCGCCTTCGTTATAACCCCATCCACCAGCGACGGACAGGTACTTGCTCCAGTGGCCTAAATTATGGAAGGCAAGCACACAATCCTCTCGAACTGACGCAGTAATGTGCGCTTTTGCCCTGATTCTGCCAGTAACAGACTCGACGTATATCCAATCGTCTTCCTTTATCCCGTGCTCCATCGCAACATCTGGATGTATCCACACATAATCTTCTTTTCTATCCTCGACTATTTTCTTCAACCATGGATTGTTATTAAGCAATGGATTTGCGTGCTTGAGCGCAGGTGACCTAGAAACAACAAGGTAGTATGGATATTCACTTGACACTTCAGAAGCCTTCGTTGCCCATATTGGAACTGGTGTAAATCCAGCTTTCTTAAACTTCTCACAGTAAATTTGGATGCGTCCTTCTGGTGCCACACTTTTTATCTTAGCATAATTTACGAATGGTTCCGCTTTAGACCAATATCCAGTCTGGGCAAAATCGTCAAAGCTTGATGCTATGCCAGCCTGCTTCAATTGTTCACTATAAAACTTCTTTGATGAGATTTTCTTTGCAGGGTCTGTGCTTTTATCCTCCGTAAAGTATTCAGGTTTTAGTCGAAAGCCCAGTTCCACACAATACCAACCAAAGCCCTTGGCTTCGCCCGGCGATGATGACACTGGCTGAATGATTGATGTCGCAGGATAAATCGCATTGAATTCACGTGGGCTCAGTCCAGTAGTTTCGAGTGGAAAACTCTCTGGGAAGACGTAGTCTGCATAATAGCAAGTTTCAGTTGGATATACCTCAAAAATAACAACGAGCTCTGTATTTTGCAGGGCTTCTTCTAACTTCTTGGGGTTTGGGAAGGATAACAAGCCATACTTTCTCATAATTATGGCTTTAACCTCATGTGGCCATCTTTTTAGCAAGTTATCAGCTAATCCAGTAAATATACCCGGTGCGTTGTATCCCGCTTTCTCTTTCTCTTCTATAAGCGAAAAAAGATGCTTACCATCTGGGCTCTCTTTTGGGAGACTGGGATAGGGGGGTGGCGGGTAGATAACGTCCAAACCTTTCAAACTCTTACCTCGAGAATAGATCGGCCCTCCTCCTTCGTGATCTATAGAGCCAATAAGGGCGTTAAGTACATGTATAGCAAATGCAGTCAACCAACTATTTGCATAATTAGGACCTGAAGGGTCCCTTTTGTGGACCGGGGCTACTGCGAAAGGACCTGATTCAGCAAACTCTCTAGCTATTCTAGCTATGGCTTCCGAAGGAATTCCGCTCACTTCATCTGCCCAGTCAGGCGTGTAACTTGCAACAGCTTCTTTTATCATCTGGAGGCCTGTTTTAACATTGAAAGTTTGTGCATCTATAGTGGCAGTGTATTCGCCAAATAATGCTGGCGAGTGAACTTCACTAGAAACTTCGGGCGTACTATGTTCTTGACACCACGCATAGGTTTTTCCCTCAGAGTTTCTTATGAACAGACCATCTTCCACATTCACTAATAGTGGCGCTGTTGTGTAGTTCTTCAAAAATGATTCGTCATATAACGTCTCATCTATTATCACCTTTATCATAGCCAATACTATTGCCAAGTCTGTTCCAGGTTTCACTTTATAATACTCGTCTGCCATCTTTGAAGTGGCGGTTAGAATAGGATTAAATGAGACTATCTTTGCACCATTCTTCTTAGCCTCTGCGAATAGCCTCGCATAAACGATCTTGGCTTTGCTTGGCAGATCCCATCCGAAAAGCAACAAGTAGCGAGATCGAGGGAAGTCATAAGTATATTGCCTGCCTCCAAGCAAGTAGGTTTGTACTAACCACTGTGTACTGTAGCAAGTATCTCTGTGATCTGCCCTTCTCCAACCCATCGCTCTCCCTAACCGCACTGCAAACGGAGGTTTAGACCGACTGACGAAAAATACTTCCTCAGATGAGTAATTCTTGAGTTTTTCAGCTACTTCGTCGAGTGCCTGGATAACTGGTATAGCAACCCAACCTGGATCCTCATTTCTTCCCTTATTTGGATTGGTTCTCTTAAGGGCGAAAAGAAGTCTGTCAGGGTCGTAAAGGCTACCTGCTTGTGATAGACTCTTAGCACAAAGCTTCCCTCCACTCTGTAAATCTTCCTCCCTGCCTTCTAGTTTAATCAGTTTCTCAATACCAGTTTCTAGGTCGACACCGACTGTTGCAAAAAGCGAACATTCACTATCACAAATCCCGCAAGTGCTTGGTATCCTCTTGGTGATCCGATAATGTGGTTTCTCCTGCACCTCTTCTTCAAAAGACCTAACAACTTCAAGATTTCCAAAGCCACTCAGTAACGCAGACGCGGTCGCTAACTTTAAAAACTCCCGCCTCTTCATAAATGTAAAAAACAGAAACTGTACATATTTATAGATTTATGCATATTAAATTGTTGTTTCGTTAGTAAGGAAGAACTTAAGGAGAGATGCTATCGAAGTGTAAAAGTCATTTTGCGAATGTGCTTGAACACTTTCCAATAGCTTGAGAGAGAACTTGCCAAGGTGTTCTTTGAGCATAATAAGTTGTAATCTCTTAGATTTATTTACGATTGACTCATTACCTAACTCCAAACCTTCTGCTTCTTTAGAGCAGAGGTAGCTCATGAACTCCAATTCTAACGCAAAGTGATCGTGAGGCAAGTTAAATTTATCAACCTTTTTGAGACCGGCTTCATAAAACAGTCTGGCAACCTGAAAAGTTGCTTCACCCATCAAGAATCCATCTTCGTAAACCGACTCGTAAAGAGGACAAATTGGAGCAGGGTGCTCTGGTCTTGAAGGTATGAAGAGGCGAGTGTATTCCTTCTGAAGGTCAAGTAGGAGTTCACTAGTGTTTAATCGCGTGACATAAGCGTCGATTTTTTCAACAGCAAAAGCTCCTTCCTCAAGTAGATGTAGTTCATTAAGCATTACTTTTAGCCCTTTCGAGTACTCGCCACTCTTTAGGCTTTTAATTAGCCCTTCGTTAGGATATAAGAAAGCTACAGTAAAGAGAAAGTAAAGAGCCGATCTTTTTCTAGCCATCTCGTCGAGTTGTATCATATAACATGCACTGCATATTTATATTTAAAAATGTTTAATTCAGAAATAACACTCAGCTAACTGTTCGTAACTGGTTTTTGCTTGTTACGATAACACTTATATATGTAACATTGTTATCTACTCCAGAGGGAAAAACAAGAATGCGCGATTCTAATCGTTGCTGTTATCGCCACGGCTATCCTGAACGGAGATGGATACAGTTTCTCATACTTAGAGTCTTATATGAGAAACCTATGCATGGCTATCAACTTCTAGAAGAGATTGAAGAAAAAAGTTGTGGATGCCATAAGCTGGAACCAGGCTCCGTTTATACGCTTTTAAGAAGGATGGAAGAGAAAGGCTTACTTGAATCAAGATGGGAGAAAGTTGAAGGCGGACCTGAAAGGAGGGTCTACACAGTAACTACAGATGGAGTTGAAGCTCTAAAAAGAGGTCTTAGTTCCATTGTTAAGAGAAAATTGCTTTTCGAAGATTTGACAAGGTTTTATGAAGAGCATTTTGGAAAAGAGGAAAAAAGCGAAAAATGAATGTATGAAGGAAATTTCTTTTGCGGAATTGAATAATTTGGGTTTGGTGACACAATATGGAAAACGCGATAGACGCAATAAACTTGACAAAATACTATAATGATCTTCTTGCAGTGGACCACATAAACTTTGAAGTAAAAACAGGCGAGATTTTCGGGTTCTTAGGACCCAATGGTGCGGGCAAAATAAGGATGCTCACTAGCTTGACTAAGCTAAGTGAAGGAACTGCAAGGATATTTGGGCATGACATTCAAAGTGAAACTATTGTTGCTAAAAAATACATGGGAATTGTGCCTGAAATTTCCAACATTTATGATGATCTTTCTGCGTGGGATAACCTTATGTTTACAGGCGAACTTTACCAAGTCGGCAAGACTGAACGGGAAAAAAGAGCCAAGGAACTGCTTGATATGTTCGGGCTCTATGACCGAAGGAAAGAGAAGACAAAGGGTTTTTCCAAAGGGATGAAGAGGCGTCTAACAATTTCTATGGGCTTGATCAACAATCCACAGCTGCTTTTCTTAGATGAACCAACGTCTGGATTGGATGTTCAGAGCACCTTAATCATTAAGGATGTAGTCAGAGAGCTCAATCAAAGAGGCGTGACGATATTCCTGACTACGCATAATATCGAAGAAGCCAGCGTAACATGTGACCGAGTGGCCATAATAAACAAAGGAAAAATAGCGGCAATAGACACTCCCGAAAGGCTAAAGAAAATCATACAGGGCGTTCAATCCTTAGAAGTGGCTTTTGATGAAGTTTCGCCAAGAATAATAAAGGAACTTGGAAAAATTCCATTTGTTAATGAAGTGCGCAAGGAAGGAGATAGGTTTAGGCTTTACACTCATGACCCATCTAATGCACTATCAAACTTATGGGAATATGCTAAATCGAACAATCTTAAACCAACAAGTCTGAACACGCTTGGCCCAAGCTTAGAAGATGTCTTCGTTAGGCTTACCGAAATAAATGTAAAAACAAATAGGAGGAAAATCAATGAATAGAAATAGACTACCCCTAGTGCAATTAAAAACTGATCTAAGTGCTGCTTGGGCAATTGCAAAGAAAGACATGCGCATTTATTACATTAAACCCGGAACGCTCATGTTTGGTTCGGGGTTGCCTCTGTTGCACTTGTATCGTTTAGAATTTTTACTAAATGGGAAATTCGTGATTGGTCTTCTTAAACAGTTGACTAAAACAATGGTAAAAAGGAGGTGACATGAATGGTGGTAAATGTTGTAGATTTAAACAAACTCGTAGAGTTTTCTCAAAAGAGTGGCTTACTAGGCACTACGGAAGATCGCCAGCGTATTAAGAAAAACGTGTTGAAGACGACAAGCTTCAATATAGTGTTAATCTGTCTTGAAAGTGGTCAAGAAATTCCTTCCCGTCCAGAACCTTATGAAGTGTGCTTTTACATAATTGATGGGTCAGGCATATTCACTGTAGGTGAAGAAAAATATGATTTAGCTAAGGGCAACATAGTTTTTGTTCCAGCAAACGTGGCTCGAGGCATTAAAAGCAACAAACGCCTGACACTGTTAGGCATACAAGAATCACATTAGAGGGGTCATCATGAGTATCGCTATTTCTGTTCATAATTTAACAAAGCGCTATGGCGATATAACAGCAGTAGATAACATTTCCTTTGAAGTTAAGCAGGGAGAAATTTTTGGCTTTCTTGGCCCAAACGGTGCGGGCAAAACTACGACCATAAGAATCTTAACCTGCATAATCAAGCCAGATGAGGGCAAAGCAACCATAATGGGACATGATATCGAAAAAGAACCTCTCCAAGCTAAACAGATAATGGGAATCGTGCCAGAAATGTCCAACGCCTACATAGACCTATCAGCATGGAACAACCTCATGCTCATAGGCGAACTGTACGGGGTTCCCAAAAAACAGAGAGCAGAAAGAGCGAAAAGACTTCTTGAAAAGTTCGGTTTGTACGACAGAAGAAATCAGCTTGTTCGTGACTTTTCTAAAGGAATGAAACAAAGACTCATTTTATGCATGGCCTTGATAAACGAGCCTACAATACTGTTCCTTGACGAGCCAACTTCTGGTCTTGACGTTGAGAGTGCAAAGATAATAAGAGAAATGATAGTAGAACTCAACAATACAGGTACTACAGTATTTCTAACAACACACAATATGGAAGAAGCGAATAAATTATGCCATAGGATAGCCATAATTAACCATGGAAAAATCGCAGCCATAGATACACCAGAAAAGCTCCGAGTAAAAAGCAGTGGTTTACAATCAATTGAAGCAAGCTTTGACTATTTGGTAAACATGGATGACTTGGCTAAAATTCCATGTATCAAACAAGTTGAGAAAATGGGTGACAAGATCAAATTCTACACGAGTGACACTAACGAAGCCCTAAATCGCATTATGGATTATGCTCGTTCGCATGGCTTGAAAATAATCACCTTGAACACACTTGCCCCTTCTCTGGAAGAAGTGTTTCTCAAATTGACTCAGATAAAAAATGGGGTATGACCAAGTTATGCTTTCAACAACCTTTTTTTTAGAGCAGATTAAGCGTTCTCTCGCTATTGCAAAAAAGGATATTCAAATCTATTACTTAAAAGGACCAGTCATAGTATTTGGATTAATATTTCCACTTTTCCTCTTCTTGGCTTTTACAATTGGGCGAAACCTTTCAGCAAAAGAACTTTTTCCAGGATTTATTGGCATGGTAGTCTTCTTTACAGCGACATCAGTAGGCCCAGCAATCCTGCCTTGGGAAGCAAGATCGAAGACTCTAGAAAGGCTAGTGTGCTCCCCAATCTCGACTTGGGCAATACTCTTCGGCGATATACTTGCTTCTTTCATTTTCGGATTGTTCATATCACTTGTTCCATTAATTGCTATTCTGATAATAGGCGTTGAAATCATGGATTTAGTGCTTCTGAGTTCAGGTATGATCCTGGCAACATTCTGTTTTGCATCTCTAAGCGTTTTGTTGTCGGTTTACCCGCCCACGGATATACCTTCAACAGTCATGATGCTCTCGTCGTTAATCAAATTCCCCTTAGTCTTCATTAGCGGTGTATTCGTGCCAATAGAGCAATTACCAGAATGGGGGAAAATAGTCGCGTCGGCCTCGCCGTTAACCTATTTTGTTGACTTGGCAAAGTGCTCAGTCAACGGCATAAGCTATTTTTCGGTTCCAGTAGATCTAGCTGTTTTGACAGCATTCGCATTAGTTTTTCTTATAAGCTCTGTAAAGCTACACGAAAGATTCTTGCCTAAGCGTTTCTCTTAAGAGCAATTATTCTTTTCACAATTCCCTGTTGATGAATCTCGATTTACTGTTCACTCTCCTTTATATTCCTCTATACAGTTTCCAATCTAATGGTCGATCCTAGGATAGTGTGAAAATTAATATTACTATGCCAAGAGGAGTCTCCAAAGAAGCTATTCGTCTCTATATTGAAATCTTTACTACTACCCTATCAGAATCATCATGATTTTCAAAACAGATATCGAATTCTCATCAGTTCCTCTTATCGATTCAAAGACCACAGGGAGCGAAGAAAAGAAGACAAGATGATATGTGCTAGATGATCAGCAAAGGCTTACTTCCCTTTTGCTGATCAAGAACGGATGGAAAATATACAGGAATTGAGAGAGCATCGATTGTATGCCGACTTTGTCGTCTTCGGGCATCTCGCGGCTTGAAGCGTTAGGCTCAGCTATGGTTTAGATACATGTCTTAACTATGTCAAGATAATATTCTCTTAGCACCCTCTCTATTTTCACCCTTGGGTTGAATGTATATAAAGCATTCAAAGACACTTTATAGTATTCCTCCAAGTTATGCGTGTACATCGAAGCGGCCTCCATTAGCCTTCTCTTAAACTCCTGATAGTCGTGTGCGTCTGCAGCAACACTTCCACTCATCTCTGCCAATTGACTGTGTGTTCGGTAGAACCAGCCGTTCACATTATCCACTACCATCTCAGCCGCTCCCCCATCACGTGAAGCAAGACATGGCACACCGTTTACTGCAGCCTTCATGTAACTTGTGCCACACGCTTCTGTACCCGTGAAAGGTGTGAAGAGTAGCAGGTCAGTTGACCTGAAGATTTCCTTAGCCGTACAGATGTCGTAGTTCGGTATGTAGATCACGTTCTCACGCTCAAGGTGCAGCTTACGAAACAGCCTCATATACTCAAGGCCCACTCCGTCCTGAGGGTGAGCCTTACCAGCCAACACAAAGAAGATGTCCTTGTTCGGCAACTCCTCTATGGCCTTAATGATAAACTCAGGCCTCTTGTATGGCACTAGGCGTCTACACCACGTCACTATCATCCTGTCTCCTATGTCCACATCCTTGTATCGTCTAATAAAGTCGTGAAACCTGCTCCTAATGGATGCTTTGGAAGCTATGAAGTTGTCTAAGTGCAGGTTCCCACGTTCATACTCAGCCTTAAGTGTGGGTTCCATCCATCTCTCGATACTAATGCCATTGGTGACGTAGCGGAGTTTTTCCAAGAAGTGTGGTATAACCGTGGACATAACTTCAAAGTGCTTAGCTGAAACAGCAAATATATCACGTGAGGCAGCCGACCCGATTTCAGTCAGGGAAACATCGCTGCTGATGAACCTGTACCCGAACTCTCTCTCAAAGTACTCTCTGGGGAAGGAGGGATGACCCCAAGGCCCGGCGGTGTGGATTATGAGCCTATACTTCCCAGGGATTTTCAGCACCAAGGGCAAAATGCAGGCATAGGCCTCCTGAAGGTCTATGTAGTCGACATCAGCCACACCTACATTCTTTACGTACTCGGCTGAAGTTTTCGCCAAGAGAGTGTAGGTGTAGAACTTCTCCTCGTTACTCTCCCAAATATATATGCGGTTCGCCAGCTTGGCAGCCCACCTAGGTTCCACAGATTTGAAGAATACGGCCTCCGCATTACCCATCTTATATTTGGATACCCCGACTTTAACGTCCTCACCCTTCATCCTGACGGTTAAGATGCCGTCATAGACCAGCTTATCCAGAAACTCGGGCGGTTGAGGCTGAGGCTTCGCTATAGGCCTTCCTTCACCATCAAACTCGTACTCTACATAGCCCTCAGGGTAGAAGAATGTGAGAACCGCGTATGGTATACCTAGTTTTGAGGCGCCATAAAATTTGTCGCCCTCAAGGACTCCAAGCCCACCTGCATATGTGTAGCCTTCATCCAGAGCAAGGTCTGGTGTTACACTTATTATCGTGCTACCTTGCCTCCCATTCTTGTACGGCTTTGATCAACCTATACCTAATCATCTCGCCCTTCAACCTCTCACCGATACAGGTGGAGCTTTTCCCAATATTTTTCGTTGACGCTACAACTTGGGTCAGGTCCTTGTAAGTCATCGAAGTAGGCGTAGGCTCTTGCCCTGCATCCTCCGCATATGTACTTGTATTCGCATTCTCCGCATCCTTTGAAAAGGTCTCTATTTCTTATCTGCTTTAAGACAGGGGATTCTCTCCAGATTTTAACTAGGCTTTGCTCTCGAATATTTCCTATCTTTATAGGAATAAAGACACATAGTTCGATGTCTCCGTTTGGTTCCATGCCGCAGTAGAGACGACCGGCTCCACAACCTCCAATAAATTCTGTTAGAGACTTTGTTCTTCCCTTGAGCATTTCTATGGCTGCTTTGTTTGTGAAATGTGTTGCGACTACTGGACCGAAGGCAAACTTATAGGAGGTCACTGCGTATTGTGGGGCTGTGCAAAACGCGTCTAATTTACAGTTGTTGTCAATGAGTTTTGAATAGAGGAAATCTAATAGCTCTTCCCTCTCTTTTGGAGTTAAATCTTGATCTACTATCTCTTTTCCTTTGCTTACGGGGATGAAGTTAAACATTATAAAACGTTTTGCGTGAAGGTCTTTTTCAATAAATTCTAAAAGTTTAGGTATTTCTCTCAAGTTGTAATGAGTTACCGTTGTTGCAACACAAGTATCTAATTCAACTTTAACACAGTTTCTTATCCCTTCTACAGCTCGTTTCCAAGATCCTAGCATTCCCCTAAATTCATCATGAGTTTTCTCAAATCCATCTAAAGAAATTTCAATATATTGAATACCTATATCCTTCATTTTTTGTGCGACTTTTTCAGTTATTAATGTTCCATTTGAAGCAACGGAAACATAAAATTCTTTTTCAGCAGCATATTTAGCTACTTCAAAGAAGTCTTTTCTTACCAACGGTTCTCCACCGGAGAAGGAAAGGGCGACTACCCCAGCATTTGCGAACTCGTCTATGGCATGTTTTGCTTCTTCAGTTGTTAGTTCATCAGATGCAGGTTTTGGTCCAGCATTTTCATAGCAGTGTCTACATCTCAAGTTGCATTGTTTTGTGAAATTCCATACTATAAGAAAGGGGGCGGCTGTTGTTTGAGGTCTTTGCACGCCATAGTAACCTATGCCTTCAAGAATATTTGCAATACCTCTTCTCACTACAGGATTTTTTAGAGATTCTATCATCTGCTCCTTGGAAATACCGAAGGATTCAGAGCCTTTATCTAGGGCTAACTTAACTATAAAATAAGCTAGCTTTTCTTGAAAGCTTAATTTTTCTGCTTCGCCCACATATTTCTTCAGGGCAGACTCTAGTTTGCTACCTTTTTTCGTTCTTTTTGAGACCCATCTTAACAAGCTCCTAGAAATTGGATTGCCGAGCCATGTCTTAACAGTGTTTGCAACCAAATCTGCCTCATGCATTTTATCTTCCTCCAAAATAGTTTATCACTGCTTTCATCCCACTTTTTATGAAGCTAAACTGTTTGTTTTTTAGCCATTTTAGAACAATTCTTGGTCTCAGATAAAAGCTAATGTATGCTTTTCGGAAGAAAACCTTAAGCTGTTTTTCAGATACGCCCTTAATTTTAATAATCGGTTCAATAGCCGTGTACTCAGACCAGTCCTTAGTGAGCAACAAGTCGTTCTCTAATGCATAATCATAAATCGGGGTTCCCGGGTATGGGGTGAGCATTGAGAACTCAGCATAATCAAGATTTAAGCTCTTAGCGAAATTTATCGTTTCCTTAATTGTTTCTAATGTGTCTTGCGGGAAACCTACCATAAACGAACCTAGAACCTGAATTCCAGCATCCTTCATGATTCTCACGGCTTTCTTTGCTTGTTCGATAGTGATTCTCTTACCTATTGCATCAAGTATTTTCTGAGAACCTGATTCTATGCCGAGAAATAGAATCCAGCATCCAGCTTTTTTCATCTTTTCAACTAGCTCTTTTGATAGGGTGTCTACTCTTGATGAGGCACCCCAGCTTATGTCCCAACCTCGCTTAATTATTCCATCACATATTTTTTCGGCTCTTTTCTGGTCAAGTGTAAAGGTGTCATCTACAAACTCCATGTTCTTAATGTTATACTCTCCATATATATTCTCTATTTCTTCGAGTACATTTTCGGGGCTTCTTCCTCGCCAGTATCCGTCGAACAGGCGGGAGGAAGAGCAGAAGGAGCAGCCGAAGGGACAGCCCCTGCTGGTAAGCATGGTCGTATACTTTACGCCGTTAAATTGATATCTGCTCATTGGCAATAGGTCTCTGCTTGGGAATGGAATTCCATCTATGTTCTTGATGAAGGGAATAGGTTCGTTGTCTATTATTTGGTTTCCTTTCCTGAAGCTGATTCCCCTCACTGTCTCTAATGTTTCCCCGCTTTCAATAGTCTCCATTAGCTCCTCAACTGTTCTTTCTCCTTCGCCCTTGACAATCACATCGATGTATTCGCATTCCTCTAGGGTTTGCCTGGGCAGAAAAGTTGCGTGAGGACCACCCATTACTACTGTACAGTCTTCCCTTACCCCTTTGGCGACTTTCGCGACAGCATAAGCTTGAGGAATGGAAGGGGTTACAGAGGTTATTCCAACCACGTCCGGATAGAAACTTTTCAGTTCTCTTCTTACATCCGCCATAGTGTAGTCTAGAATGTTCGCGTCAATTATCTTTACTTCGTGTTTCTCCCTCAGTACCGAGGCAAGATAGGCCAAGCCAAGGGGAGGGGATGAAACTCCAGCAGTTGATTTCACAGCCGAGTTGTAGGGGGGAGATATCAAACAGACCTTCATAGTCTCGCTTCTATAAATTTAGAAGAAGGATTCATTTTCAAGATCCTTCAGACATATATTAGTCACCAGCTTACAAACTATAAGCCCTAAGAAAAGTATGGGGGTATTTGCCTGCCCAAGAACCTTAACCATTCCAAACATTTTCATATTTATCACATTACCTTAATTTCAGATAAATAAATTTAAATATGTTTCTATATGATTTACAGACAGTCTGCTTCCATCGTACACTTACCTAATTCCTTTACGGCTCTAATCAGCCTCTGCCTAAGCATCTCACCCTTTAACCCTTCTTTACGCAGGTCAGCGATTTTCTCTGCCAGTTCAGGGGTCTGTATAACATCCCTTATCCATCGCTCAAAATCCTTCCTGTAAAGGTGAAACTCAAGAGACTGGGCTTCCACCTTCGCGAGTGCCTCAATAAGGCTCGATATTGATGATGCGAGCATCCCTGTGTATCTGCCTATGTCGGTATAGAAGTAGAACGGCTTGTCATATGGTAGCAGAAGAACCCCTTCCACAATGGTATTAGCCTTTACGACAACATTTGGCCATACCCTGCTACCTGGATTTAGACGAACTCCATCTCTCAAAACACTTCCTTGTCCAACAACAGATTTGCTAACTATGACATCACTACCCAGCGAAGCCTTCTCACCTACAACACTAGATCGAACGACCACATTTGCACTGACATTTGCTCCCTCAAAAAGAGCAGATCGTTCGATGATGGTTCCGCCCTCGACTTTTGATCCAGCTTTGAGAAGAGCATAGGGTCCAATGTGAACGTCTTTCCCCACTACAACGGAATCTTCGATCAAAGACGGTTCCAAAATATGGGCTGTCCTATCGACAGAAGTATTCTGCCCAACACAAACTTTACCCTTAACCTCCGCTTCTAAAACTCGACCCATGCCCTGTAGGTATCCTTCTAAACTCCCTACATCCACTCAGAAGCCTTCACATTCGCATCCAAACATCTTTTTCCCACCCTTCAGAATTCGTGGGAACAAATCCTTGGCAAAGTCACAGCATCCAATTGATACGAAATCTAAGACTTCAGGCTCAAGCACATAGATGCCTGTGCTTATCCTATCGCTTGCACATTGATCAGGATCTGGCTTCTCTTGGAAATCCATTACCCTACCTGTCTTGTCTGTCACAGCTACACCGTATAGCCAAGGGTCGGAAACCTTCTTCAGCACAATTGTGGCCACACCACCATATTTCTTATGGGAAGATACCACCTTATCCAGCTCCATTTCGGTATACGCATCACCCTGAACCACGAGAAATGTTTCATCAAGAAGGTGGCTGATCATCTTAACACTACCGGCGGTGCCGAGGAAGAGCCCTTCAGGTTCTACACAATAGTTAATTCTAACACCAAAACGGGAGCCATCCCCTAGGTAGTGCGTCATCTGCTCCTTCAGATAATTCAACGTAATGAATATCTCATCAAAACCCATTTTTGAAAGATGAGATACAAGATAGTCTATAACAGGCCTTGAACCCAAGGGTAGCATGGGCTTGGGGCGCGTCAAGGTAAGGGGGGCGGAGCCGTGTTCCCTCACCGCCAGCCAAAATCACAGCTTTCAATTAACTCACACCTATTGATTTAATCTCTTTCAAGTTTAGATCTAAACCAATCATGAAGAGAAGAGCAAGCATCCCTAAGTTCGCCAACAACTGAAAATTTTCGCTTTTTGTAACTTGTGTAAAAAACCGAGAGCGGAAAAGATCATGTCGAATATAACAAGTGTGAACATCCAAGGCATTCTCAAATATCTCTGCAATAAATAGCCAAAAGATAATGCAATAACATAAGTAATAGCTGTCAAGAGCAAAATATCTTCCATTAACTACTTCACCACAAGAACTGGGCAGCACGCATGTCTTGTCACTCCCTCACTCACGCTTCCCAAAAGCATTTTCTTCATCCTGCCTAAGCCTCTAGCACCTATGACGATCAGATCGAATCTACCTTCCCTACACGTTTTGACTATCTGCTCAACCGCATGCCCTTCTATTAACAACGTTTCAGCTTGAACTCCTTCAGCTTTAACCCTATTTTCTCCATCCGTTAGGATGCCAGCGCCAACCCTGCGAATTGCTTCAATAAACTCCTGGACTGGTGTTGGAGATATTGCAAGACCACCAATCGAATATATGTGCATCAGAGTGATCTTTCCATCAAATTTCAGAGCTATTTGAACAGCCATTTCTAATGCTTTTATCGAATGCTCAGAACCGTCTAATGGAACCAAAATTTTTTCAAACAAAAGTGTATCACCTCCTATAAACTCCCGCTCAATGTTCCGTATAAGAGCCCAAATATGACGCTACCTGCCCAAGCAATTAGCATGTATGTTAGGACAACTTTCCATCTCGCTATTCTCGAGACGGCTAAAGCGTTGGCAACATCGTACGGCTGTCCCATGAGCCAGGAAAGCAGTGCGCCTTTTGACATACCAAGTTGCCACATCCCTCTTCCAAGGACTATTTCAACTAGCGTAGGCGTGTACAATGGTCCACCAATAACCGACGCAAGCAATACTCCCGTCACTCCTGTTAGATAGGTTCCGACTATGTCTTCTGGCAAGTATGCTTCTACATAGCTAACTGCAATCAAGCCTAAGAGAAAGAATGGTAAAATCTGCTTTGCCAGATAGGCTGCGAATTTCAGAGATGACCAGAGTCTCTCGTCCAAAGGTGGTTTAACTATTTTTATAGCCGCTTGACCAGCAGGAACGTTTATTTGATGCTCTCTTTCTATAGCTTTTCCCCATGGAGTCTTGGAAATTATTATGCCCGCAGTTAGAGCAACAACGATTGATACTATGATACGCACTCCAGCCATTTCCCATGATATCAAATCTCCAGTCAATAGAATACTCAATATGTTAGCTGCAGGAGCCATTAGTAGAAAGGCTATTGCTGGCCCGATTCCTGCGCCTGCATAAAGTACGCCTGCAAACAATGGAACCATGGTGCATGAGCAAACAGTTAGGAATGGTGCCATTCCAAGAGCAAGCCCATATCCAGCTACTCTTCCACTGCCCATGTATTTTGTAATTGCTTCCTTTGGCACAAATTCATAGATTAAACCTGCAATAGTAAACGCGAATAGAAGGCAGATCGTCCCATGGCTGAAGTAGTCTATAAGGTATGCGATCGGAATCTCCCAAACAGCTAGACCGTGAAAATCGGCTGGCTTCATTGTTGGCGCCAGCGAATAAGCCATGATTCTCGAATATACGAGACTTGCAATAACCAAAGCTATGAATGTAAGCATCAGGGTGGTTCTCAGCCGCCTTAAGTGGTCTCTCATTGTCTAGGCCTCCTTTCAGGTGATCTTTTGGAATATTCTGTAGAAGATGCTTGCGTTTATTGTTTGGAAGGCTGCGGACACGGCTATGGGGAGGGCTACCATTTGACCAAAGGATGCAAAGGCTACGCCCATGGCGAGTGGTAGATGCTTCATCCCTGAACTATAGACGATCGCGTTCGTCTCCTTTATGTGACAGTGTAGAATCTTTGTACATATCAGGTGAGTCCCACCGAAAGCGGCTGGAAACAAGATTAGGGGCGGAATTATCAACGATAGAATTACGGATGGATCAGACGGTATTAAAGCAACATTTATGGCTAGCATTGAGAACATGAGGAGCATGGCTGTAACAGCAGATATGGGTGGGAAAATGTGAAGGTGTCTTACTACATCTCTTCCAAGTTTAAGATCCAAGATATGCCTTATCACTATTCCAAGGACGAGTGGTATGGCTAAGGCTATGAGTATGATCCTAACCATTTCAAGAATGCTGACCTCTACATAGGCTCCAGCGAGAATGGCTGTAAGGCCTGGTATAGTAGCTATACCTAAGATCATTGTTAGAGCCGCTAGAATCAAGGCAAGAGGAGTATCACCTTTTAGAAGACCTGTCCAGACGACATTCATGCCAGCACAGGGAACGGTACCCATTAAGATGAAGCCTACGGCCCACATCGGCTCATGAGAAAGAAAAACCAAAGCCAACAAAAAACATAAAGTTGGCAGAAATGCGAAGTTCAAAAGCAGTCCGCAAACTATCTGCTTCACCTTTCTCGTAACAAGCACCAAATCCTTGAATTTTATAGTTACACACATTGCCCAAACCATGATGGAAACCAAAGAGAGCATGTAAGGCTTCAACACCTGAACAGGCTTTGGTGCGAAGATACCAGCCATTATACCAAGAACAACCATAGAGAAAACAAAATATGAGTAGTTTTTTTGAATGAAAGTTGCAATCCTTTCCGCAGTCATCTCTCTCATTTCTCCATTCCATTAGATCTACTACAGTTTTGCTTCCTTGCTGAACTCAAGCGGCGTTTTAAACTATCATTAAGACTATCATACCAAAAGGCGTAAAGCTTACCACATTCTTTACATCTTATCCCTTGATCTGAATAAAATAGAAGATCTCCACCACAAGAGCATTTGCCATAAATGCCTCTCTCTTCAATCACTTGAATTAAATGAATTGTTCTTGGCCTTGGCATCATCATTTGACCCACATTTGCAGCCCCATCACAGACCCATACTACGTTCTCATGCTCAGCAACTTTGTAGCAGAGTGTAAGGATTTTAGGTTGAAAATTTGTTTCTTTTGACATACTCATCCTACTTTGTTAATCTCTTCTTCACATATCCGATCTTATCGATATTGTCCGAAATTGTCTTTAGCATTTCTCCTGGGATTCCGATAATGACACCTTCATCCATATACTCTGTCTTAAGGGCTTTAGCACTCATTCTTGCA
>CALLJF010000027.1 GCA_938091495.1 uncultured Nitrososphaerales archaeon
CCATGCTTGAGCATATGAATAGATTGCTCTATCTCTTCACATATCTACACGATGCTAGAAGACACATCAAGTTTAAAGAGATACTGAGCCTCGAGGTGAGTGGGCCTTAAGTTAACATCGCCCTAGTCTATAACGAAAACTAAAAATATTCATGATTCACTTTGAAATTTCCTCTAGGACTTTGCCTTTAGTTTCTGTTCCCAAAATCAAGACAGATATGGCGCCTATAAAGTGTACCAAAGCGAATACAAGGAACATGAACGATATGCCCACTAGACCCCAGAGATAACCTGATATTACGGGAGCGAAGACCAAGGTAATGCGCCCAATGCTTGCGGACAGTCCCGATCCAGTTCCTCTTATACGAGTTGGATAGAGCTCAGGTGTGTAGGCATATAGACCAGCCCACCCACCTAAGTTGAAGAATGAAATAACGCCCATCCACAAAAGGACGAAGAATATCCCTGTGGCTTGTCCAAACAAAAGGCTGCCAAGACCTGCAAGGGCAAGATATACAACCAACACTGGCTTCCTGCCAATGACATCTAGAAGAAAGGTTGCACTATAGTATCCAGGTATTTGTAACAAAGTTACAAGCAGCACAAAGTAAAGGGGTGTGAGAAGTTCTTTCGCAGCCAATAGCTCCACATAAATTGAAGGAAGCCAAAGAAATATCCCGTGATATGTGTAGACCAAGACTGCCCATGATATCCATAGCACTGCCGTTCTTCTTCTATACATAGGAGACCACACCTCTTTCAAGGTAGACTTCACTGAGTATATAGGGTTAGGATTTTCGGAAACTCCTCCATCAGGCATCATAGAAATAAGTCCATTCTTTTTCAGTATGTCCCAGGCTTTTTCTTTCATTCCCTTGTTCTCTAAGTATCTTATAGATTCTGGTACAAATTTAATAATCAAAGGAATCAAAATAAGTGGCATTAAACCGATTAGGAAGGTTAAACGCCACCCCAAAAATTGTCCGTAGCCCTGGATCAAGTAAAATGGGAAGATTATTGCAAGCACTCCTCCGTATGCCCAAGCAGACTCTACCAAACCTAGAAAACGTCCCCTAGGCTTAGCAGGCACGTATTCTGATACATATACCCCTGGCTGCGGTAGTGAGCCCCCTAGACCTATTCCTGCTAAAAAACGAAAGATAGATAGGGATAGAAAGTCCCAAGCAACAGAACAGAGCCCTGTAAAAACTGTCATCAATAGGATAGTCAAAAGGAGAGCCCTCCTTCTACCTATAAGGTCTGCTATGACTCCACAACTTAGAGCGCCGATGAACATGCCTATGCCTGTAAGACTTAAGATAAGGCTCTGTGTCGGTATATCCAAAGCCCATTCTTTGCTTATGGCCGGCAAAACAGGCGAAAGTAGCAAGTAATTCATAGCTGTAAATCCATAGACTAAGCTACCTATGATTAATAGCATATAATGGAAGCGAGACAAAGGTGCCCTCTCTAGGAACTCTGTCAAGCTCTTCTCCATGCTTTCTCTCTGATTTATGCCAAAATAGGAAAAGAATAAAAGTGTGTTGAAAGTGGCAAAAATAAAACAAAAAGCGTATTGCTAAGAAATTGTTGCCGGTGAGTGTATGAAGATAATAGTCTATAGGAAGGCCTTGGAGGGCGTCATCAACAATTTGAGAAAAACTCTCGATGAATTTGGCATAGAGTACAAGGTAGTACAAGAAATCGAAAGCCAAGACCTAGATGCATATGAGCTTTTGGTGGTTGTAGGTGGAGACAGAGATGTTCTGCAGGCTTTCCATAGGATTGGAAAAGCAAAAGTGCCTGTGCTAGGTGTTAACGACTCTAATGAGAGCAGTTTTCTTACTGAGATAAGCATAAAAGATTTTCGAGAAGTCCTTAAAAAGTTAAGAGATAGAGAATATACGATAGAAGAATCTACGAGATTGAACGTAATAGTTGATGATAAAGAATTGCCTCCAGCCTTGAACGAAGTTGCGATTTTCTCATCCAAGAGCGCTACACTTATTGAATATTTGTTGACTGTCGATAAAGAGGTAATCTGGAGAGATTATAGCGATGGTGTAATAATCTCAACGCCAACAGGCTCCACTGCCTATTCTATGTCTGCGGGGGGTCCTATGGTACTCCATGGCGCTGAAGCCTTCGCAATAGTCTCTGTAAATTCTCTTGATGTGACGAGAAGACCTTTGATCGTCTCTGATAAATCACACATAAAGATAAGTGAAATAAGCAGTACTCATGGGTGTGAAGTCATAGTTGATGGTACCTACAGAGCAAAGGTTAGAGAAAGAGTTGAAGCTTCTAAGTTCCCTAAACCTGCAAGGTTTGTGAGACCATCAGAAAGTTCAAAAGCCATGGAGAAGATGGTCAAAAAGGTAAGGCTTGCAGAGGAACTTTTAAAGATGCCTCCAAGTGCAAAACTCATCCTTAAGACACTAGAATATGAAGGGCCTTTGACCCAGAAGGACTTAGCGAAGAAGACCATGCTACCTGATAGGACCACAAGGTTGGCTCTCTCCCTACTCATAGAAAGAGGATTGGTCAATAGAAGATCTATGCTCAGAGACGCAAGACAAAAGGTATACTACGTCACATAATTAAAAGGGAAAGACTCTTCAGAATCTCATTCTATATAAAGTAAGTTTTACCCAGAAGATTAAGTTTAAATATGCTAACTTTCTTTTCCTTTTGGAGCGAACAAAAATGCCAAAGAAGAACTCTAATTACAATGTCCCAGACGATCCAGATGAGTCAAAGCCTGAAGCTTCAGCTCAAGTAACACCTCCAGCTGAGAAGGCACCTCAGGAAGCGAAAACTGAGAGAAGATTCCCTCCAAACCACATATACGTTGGAAAAAAGCCTATCATGAGCTACGCCATGTCTGCTCTGATTCAGCTTACTCAGAGCGAAAAAATAATCATTAAGGCTCGAGGAATGGCCATATCAAGAGCTGTCGATGTAGCCGAAATAGTGACAAAAAGGTTGGGGAACAACGCCTTTGCAGTAAAGGATATAAAGATTGATACAGAGCTTGTGGGCTCAGGAGAAGAATCGAGGAACGTCTCTACGATAGAAATCGTCGTGGGCAAGAAATAAAGCTGTTAGATCGAACAATATAGAGTGACTCACATAAATAGTGAGTTCACTCTACGCCTAGTAAGAGTCTTGGCTAGAGGTTATTGTTAATTTGAGGTCAAGCAAAATAGCTATAAGCTCCATGGGATAATTTTCGATGTAAAGTAGGCAAAGTGTTGACTTATGCATTCACATACATACTCTGAGGCAAAGGGAAGAGATTGTAGAATATGTGAAAAGCCTTCCCAATTTTTATCCAGAGCCATCGATGTTTGCCGATCTTGCATTCGTAACAACCCTTATGATGCAATAAGAGTTGCATTGGAGAATCATGCAAAGGCCAGAAGGATCTTTAAACTTTCTGAAGAGATTCCTAAGACGCAGTCTGGGATACCATGTAATATATGCTCTAACGAATGCAAGATGGGCATAGGTGAATCGGGCTACTGTGGTCTGAGAAAGAACGAAAAAGGAAGGCTTGTCAGCCTAGTTAATCCAAACAATGGATTATATCATGCATATCTCGACCCTCACGTTACTAACTGTTGCTCTGCATGGTTCTGCCCAGCTGGAACTGGCGCAGGGTATCCGAAATTCTCCCTTTGCAAAGGACCTGAGATAGGCTACTATAACCTTGCCATCTTCTTTTATGGTTGTAACTTTGATTGTTTATTCTGCCAGAACTGGTCTCACAAAGACATCGATTCAGCACCATCTAATAGCATTGATGATTTAGTTGAGAGAACATTACGTAACCCTAAGATTACATGCTGGTGTTTCTTTGGAGGATCTCCAGAGCCACAGCTTCCTTTCGCCATTAAAGCTTCAGAAAGGGTTCTTGAGCTAATACCGAAAAGTAGAATTCTTCGCATATGTTTCGAGTGGAATGGTTGTGGTCATCCGAGTCTCGTTAGAAAGGCTGCCGAGCTAGCTTTTAGTAGTGGTGGGAATATAAAGTTCGATCTCAAATGCTTTGATGAAAATATGAGCTTGGCGTTAAGCGGTGTATCAAATAAGCAAGCTTTCCGTAACTTTGAAATGATTGCTCGAGACTTTCATCCTTTGAGAAAAGATCCACCTATTCTAACAGCCACGACCTTGATGATTCCAGGTTATGTTGATACAGAAGAGGTTGAGGGGATAGCGAAATTTATAGCTAGTCTAGATAGAAGAATCCCTTACAGTCTATTGGCATTCCATCCAGATTTCTTAATGAATGATTTGCCAGTAACATCTTTGAATCAAGCTTTCAATTGCCATAGAGTAGCTAGAAAGTACTTAGAGAGAGTAAATATTGGAAACTTGCACTTGCTTGGTCATTATAGCCTAGAGGAATTTACACCTTAACACCTCATGCTATTCTATTTTCACTTTCTTTGCTCGAAGTTTTTCTTTAAAGGGTACGTTTATCTTTAGCAGTCCGCTTTCGAATTTGGCCTTCACTTCTTCACTTTTTACATCGTGAGCTAGGGTATAGCAACCTGAGTATGTTAGATCCTTCTTGTTGCCGTCAACACAAAATCCTCTGCTCCAGAAATACAGTTCTATGTCTTCTTTCTCAACTCCAGGAAGCTCTACTTCTATGTAATAGCCTTCATCCTTCTCATCATGGCATATATTGACGCTGGGAAGTATAGTAACTTTTGACCTCTTTTCTTCAGACATTTTTTCACTAGCCATTCATTTTAAGAAAGAATTTTTAAGCTTTTTGTGATAAGGTAATTAGAAATGAGGAATTTGGCTAGATTGTCAGATGAAGTAGAGTCTTTGAAGGGAGAGCTTCTAAATATAGCATCACGTCTCATAAAAGCTAACAGTGAAAACCCTCCAGGAGATACATCAAAAGCAGCCAGTATTGCTGAAAATTATCTTAAAGCCACAGGGCTTAGCGTAAGGCGCATCGAACCTGTAGAAGGGCATATAAATGTCATATCAAGCATAGGAAGTGGCGATTATGGGCTCATACTTTGTGGGCATATTGATACAGTGCCAATAGGCGATGTAAATAGATGGAGTTTTGATCCCTTTTCTGGTCAAGTGGTTGGAGGCCGTGTTGTAGGCAGAGGTGCTGTGGATATGAAGGGAGGAGTGGCAAGCATTCTTACAGCCGTTAGAGCGTTAGTAAAATATGAAAA
Organism: uncultured Nitrososphaerales archaeon; assembly: GCA_938091495.1. Lineage (GTDB taxonomy): Archaea > Thermoproteota > Nitrososphaeria > Nitrososphaerales > JACAEJ01 > JAVZMU01. The sequence goes on from CALLJF010000027.1 coordinate 5,213, forward strand.
AAGACTGAACGAAAGAATCACTATAGCTTTGTTTTGTGATGAAGAGACAGGAGGCCAGTATGGAGCTCGTTGGGTCGTTGAAAATCAATCGATAAAAGGCAAAGCCATGATCATAGGCGAGGCCTCGAACCATTATAGATTTGGCCATACTATAGTAGCTGGGGAAAAAGGATTTCTATGGTTAAAATTAAGATTTGATGGTATTCCTTATCACGGGAGCAGACCCATGTTAGGAGACAACGCTATAATGCATGCAGTAAAAGCCCTCTCAAAATTAAAAAACCCTATATTATCAAAAGTGAAGGCACCCTACGAAGCCATAAACCTTGTTAGATGGGGGAAAAAGGTTATCATGGAGGAATACAAAGACAAAAGGAACCTAAAGCCTCATTATTCCATAGATCATTACACATTGAATACCGGTGTGATCAAGGGAGGAGTAAAAGCCAACATCGTACCAGATTCGTGTGAAGCAGAGCTTGATCTAAGAATACCGATTGGAGGAAGCAGAGCAGAAGCAGAGAAGATAATTAAGAGTCTGGCAGAAGAGGGAAAGATAGAATACATTAATTATGCCCCGCCTTCTTTCACACCTCCTGGGAGTGACCTTATCAAGATTTTGAGAAGAGTGAGTCAATCCATATTCAAGGAGAAGACGCCTGCCGTATGTATAGCCGCTACAACTGATGCCCATTACTTTAGATCTGCCTTAAATATTCCCGTAGTATCTTATGGCCCTGGCTATGAGGAGGCTTGTCATACCTATGATGAATCGGTCGATATCGTTGACATATTAGGATGCGCCAAGGTTTATGCCCACACGAGTATAATCACTTCATCTTAACTTATTTCATATTTAATATCCTTTTAAACCTTGTAGCATGCTTCTTCAACTCTACTTGAATCGTATGAAATGTTTATTAGTTTAAAAATGTTATAATTTGAATTAAATTGGTACTTCTTAATTTAATGGGAAAACAAATCCTGCAAATAGACGAGGCAACTTTAATTGCTTTCTTTTTCATAGCACTTTTAATCATCATCATCCTTGCATCATCGTTAAAAGTAGTAAGGGAGTATGAACGCATAGTTGTATTTAGGCTAGGGCGACTGCTTGGTGCAAAAGGTCCGGGTTTGGTTATAGTCTTGCCTTTTGTCGATAGAGTAAGGACGATCGATCTTAGGATACTTACTTTGGATGTAGCGAAGCAGAGCATCATAACTCGTGACAATGTAACTGTCGATGTAGATGCAGCAGTCTACTTTAGGGTTGCAGATCCTATTGAAGCTACAATGAGAGTCCAAGATTACATACTCTCATCGACTTTACTATCTCAAACTACGTTAAGGGATGTTCTCGGTCAAGTTGAATTTGATGATTTGCTCACAAAGCGTGATGAATTGAACAAAAGGTTACAAACCATCTTAGATGAATTAACGAATCCTTGGGGAATTAAAGTGACAGCAGTAGCTATAAAAGATGTTGTCATACCAGAGAGTATGCAAAGAGCTATAGCGAAACAGGCAGAGGCTGAGCGAGAAAGAAGAGGTAGAATAATAATGGCAGATGGCGAATTGCAGGCAGCAAAGAAGATGGCTGAAGCTGCTGACTATTATATGAAGAGCACAGCGGCTATGAGGCTAAGAGAACTTCAAACATGGACAGAGATAGCTCGTGAGAAGAATCTGATAGTAGTTACTGGAAGTGCTTCTCAAGATCTAGGTGTCATGCTTGGGTTGATGAAGGAAAAGAAAACTGAAAGTCAGTAGCTATGAATAAAAAATTTTGGCTGATAACTTCAATAGTATTATGGATCTTTTCCCTTCTTGTAGGCTTGAACATAGCTCAAGGACAGACAGATAATAAAGTCTTATGGGTGAGAATAGATGGAACTATTACTTACGCTACAGCAGATTTTGTGGATATAGCAATAAACCATGCGAATGAGAATGGATATTCTGCAATCCTTTTGACATTAAACACCCCAGGAGGACTTTTAGACTCCACCTTCAGCATAATAGACAAAATACAAAGTTCGAATGTACCAGTTATAGCCTACGTTTATCCTTTAGGAGGGAATGCTTGGTCTGCTGGCACCTATATTTTGATGGCTAGTGATTATGCTGCGATGGCTCCTTATACAGTCATAGGTTCAGCCCAACCTGTATCTGGCTTGACTCCTATTACTGATGAAAAGATCATCAATGCTTTGGTGGAGAAGATGAGGAGCTTTGCCAGTCTTCATGAAAGAAATGAAACTCAAGCAGTCAGGTTCATCACGCACAATGATAACCTAGACCCTGATAGAGCTTTAAGTTATCATATCATAGAAACTATTGCATCTTCTCCTTCTGAACTCTTAGAGAAAGCGAATGGTACAAAAGTCAATACATTGCATGGAGAAAAAGTATTGAACACAAAAGGTGCTAAATTGGTAGAGTTCCCATCAGGTCCTAGGACCATAATTTTACAAATATTATCCGATCCGACCATATCTTCCCTGCTGATAACTCTTGGAATACTTGCAATATTCTTGGGGCTTTCATCCCCTGGTTGGGGTGCAGAAATTCTTGGCAGTGTCATGTTAATTCTTGGGCTAATAGGGACAGGCTTTAGCGTGAATTATGGCGCCCTCTTATTGCTCATTATAGGAGTAGGACTTATGTTGATCGAAGTTTATACTCATGCCCATGGAGTTGCAGGAATAGGAGGAGCAATAATTATGAGCATAGGAGCAATTCTACTAGTCTCTACTCCTCCTGCGCCACTGTTAGTATCGTCTGAGTGGTTCACGACCTTTCTCTTCACTGTATTAGGAGTGATAGCTGTTGTTGCAATTTTCTTTAGTTTAATAGCTTACAAAGTAATAGTGATAAGAAGGAAGAAGCCTATACTTGAAAAGTTTCCAAGCGGCTATGGGAGAACAGTTGACAATATTAGACCAAATGAGCCAGGCTATGTAATAATCGAAGGCGAATATTGGCTAGCTACTAGTAACACTCCTATAGATGCAGGCAGAGAAGTAAAAGTGATAGGCAAAGATGGACATAGACTAATCGTTAAGGAAGAGAAGAATTGATTACAGAATTTTCTTATATTTAGGAAAATTAATTTAGGAGGATGTTCTATAACTTAAAGGGTATATGTTCCGTGGCGAAGACGAGGTTTTAGTAAGACGTAAGACGTTGGCCATCCTTCAAGATGAGGTAAAACTAGTAACTGAGGCAGCCAGAGAACTTTTTTCATCCTATTCTGCCACATTGAGCAACGACTCGGCTACTTTAAAAACGTCTATAGAGAGAATAAAAAATGCTGAAATAAGCGTTGAAGCTCTTAGAAGGTCTCTCACTAGAGAATTGGCTGAAATAGGAGCCATGATCATGAGCCGAGAGGATGTTCTAAGGACAGCCTATGCTATCGAGAATGTGGTGCATTATATCGATGGAATCTCTTTTAGAGTTTCACAAATAAGTTGGAAGACTTTGCAAAATAGCAAGTTATCCATCGAGATTAAAGAGTTAATCGACATGGCAGTTGAAATTGTACAAAGGCTGAGCGAAGTGATTCGGTCATTGACCATTAACCCAGCCCAGTCTATCGAACTTGCTGGCAACGTAGAAAAGTTAGAGCGCCAAATCGATGATAAATACAGACAGATAACTGTAAAAGTCTTGAAGGAAGTCAACTCAATCAAAGACCTAATAGTCCTCATGGATATAGTTGAGAGGATTGAGAACATGTCTGATGCGTGCTTAACGGCTTCAGATGCTGTCACAATTCTTGCCCTAGGTTTATGAATGATCAAGAATGTCCAAAAGAGTTCAAAAGCCTTTAGGAGAGTTGGTAGAGAATAGGATAATCATATGGGATATTGAAGAGTCTAGAAGGCTTTTCAAAGAAGGGTTCTATGGCAAACCCGTAGGCATCGCTAAGCCCAAGGGAGCAGATTTTGATGCGCCTTTAATCTTGGATTTGATAGAAGGATATTACCTCGCTAAAATAGGTAGAATAAAAATTCATAAAGGAGAAAAGAAGAAAGTCTCTCTTAAGGCTATGGAGAAGATTTGCAATCAAGAGTATGTTGACTTTAAGGAGAAGTTCCTCGTCTATAAGAAATTAAGGGAAGCAAATTATGTTGTAACCCCAGGAATAAAGTTCGGTTGTGATTTCGCTGTTTATGAGCATGGACCTGGTATAGACCATGCTCCTTATTTGGTTCAAGTTGTAAAGCCAGATGACGACATCACAGCTACTAGCATAGTCCTATCAGGCAGGCTTGCCACAACCGTAAGGAAGCAGTTCATACTGGCTTTAGTGGATATAAAGCAAGAAAGGGTAAACTTCTTATCTTTTGATTGGTGGAGAGCATAAGAATTTTATGAAATTGAGTTTTTACTATACTTTGGAAAAGAGTATTTAGAGTGTAAAGAAAAAGGATAAATATTCTTAAAGATAATGGAGCGTATGCAAATCAAATCGTATAAGAAGGCTCTAAGCACTTCTATAATATTGATATTCGCAATCTCTCTCTTAATAATTCCAATAAAACCAGCATTAGGCAATTCAGAAGTTACAATCTTCTCTGAGGACTTTGAGGGAGTCTTCCCTGATGATAATGGATGGACTGTGGGAAACCTCACAGCGAGTTATGGTGAGGATTACTGGGGTGCTACTAGCTATAAAGCTCATAGTGGGAGTAAGAGCGGTTGGTGTGCTCAAATTGGCACAAAATCTGAGTCTACATTAATCTTTTCAGAAGGCTTTGAAAGCGGCTTTGGTAATGGTATCAATGGTTGGAGTGTCGGAGATTCTAATCCTTCTGGAACTACTGCCTATTGGAACGATGTCAGTTCTGCCTTTGGGGGCGAAGGGGCTCATAGTGGAAATTATAAAGCTTACTGTGCAGGCATTGGCTATGGTGGGACTCCAACATTTCCCTTATATCGTGATTACATGGATGCGTATATGACGAGAACAGTGAACCTAATCGGTTATGATGATGCTTATGTACAATTCTACTATAAGATGCCCTCTCTTGAACCATGGTATATGACTGCTTACGACTATGGGCAACTCAAAGTGGGCACTATCGAGTTGAAAAGATATGATACCGTGGAAACTTCTTGGACATACTCAGGAGCATGGTTGACTGATTACGCTGGAGGAGTTTTTGATCTAACATGGAACTTTCACAGTGATGGAAGTTCCACATATGAAGGTTGGTATGTCGATGACATTTCCATTATCGGCTTAAACACTGAAGATAACACAGCACTGCATCAGTACGATAACTACATGGATGCCTACATGAAGAAGCAGATAGACCTTACTGACTATATTTCAGCCACTCTTAGCTACTATTTCTGGCTCGATAGTGAAACCGATTATGATTATCTAGTTGTGCAAACATCTACTGATGACTCTACCTGGAATATCGAAAATTCTTACACTGGCAGAAGTGATGGTTGGGTACAGGATACTGTCGATCTAACGCCCTTTATCGGTTCTAGCGTATACATAAGGTTCCTCTTTTACAGCGATGTAATAATTAGCGATTATGAAGGAGCGTATCTAGATGATATAGTGATAACCGCTGTTCCTCATGATGATGCTGGTAGTGGTGGAGATGCTGGAGATGATTTTGATACTGCCACAGAAATTAGTGTTGGAAACTATGAAGGCTTCGTAGAATCCTTTGATGTAAACGATTACTACAAAATCTTCGTATCTGAAGGAAATACCATCCATGTTACAATGACTCCTTCCATAGGCTCAAATTTGGACCTGAAACTTTTTGATCCCAATGAAGATCTGGTGGGAGAATCAACTAACGTTGGTGATGTTGAAGAAAGTATATCATATACTGCTGAAACTTCTGGAGACCATTTCATATTGGTGTATTTCGTCAGCCCTCCGAGCAGTTACACACTAAATGTTACGATAGAGGATAACATCCCTCCAACTATCTCAATAACTTCGCCTACGAATGGAACTCAAGTGAAGTCGTCAAGTGTTCAAGTCACATGGACTGGCTCAGATGCAGATACAGGCATAGACCATTATGAAGTAAAGCTTGACGATGGTTCGTGGTTAGACGTTGGAACTGATACAAGTCATACATTCACTGGTATGAGTGATGGTAGCCATACAATTCACGTTAAGGCTGTAGATGGGGCAGACAATTCTAAGATAGCTCTTGTTAACTTTACAGTAAATACGAGCCTGTTGTTAGGACCTGGATGGATGGATGACATAATGATCTTCGCGATAATCATAATAGTAATTGTCGTAATAGTTGCTGCAGTCGTTTTAGTCAGAAGGAGGAAGCCTCCACTACCTCCACCACCTCCACGCTAAGATAAATTAGAACAACATCGTACCTTTGGCAAGAGTTTACGTAGTATCCTTACTAGATTGAAAAATAAATCCTCGGCATAACAAATACATCTCACTACTCTCTGGACGGCTTGCTGGAGGCTTTATTATGATAACATCTTTAAAATTCTTCTTTATCTTCTTTAAGAATTCACCAAAAGGCTCTCCTTGAAAGACCTTCATTATAGCATGCCCTCCCTCTTTAAGTATAAATGGCAATATTTCAACAACTTTTGAAGTCAGATCTATCTGCTTTGCAACATCTAGCTCCCATATTCCTGATACACTTGGGGATAAATCCGATGTAATGACATCAGCCTTTTTTGGCAATTTACTCATTATCTTATCCTTTATACTTTCATCATTAACATCTGCCATAAGCGTTTTAACGTTGCTATTAATGGGCTCAACCCTCTTCAAATCTATTCCTAAGGCAAAACCTTTTTTCCCAATAACCTTTGAGATGTATTGAAGCCATCCACCAGGTGCACAGCCAAAATCTACAACTATGTATCCATTCTTGAAAATATTGTACTTTCTATCTATTTGCATAAGCTTAAAGGTAGCTCTGCTCCTATAGCCTTCTTTCTTTGCTATTTTTCTGTAATGATCTTTCTTCGCTTGATCTAACTTCATCGATATGCCAACAGTAGAATTGCGTATAAATTTTCTGTAACTCTTTATACACTAACTTGCTTCTCTTTGTACTCCTGCATTACCCATCTCTCGAGCCTTATGCATTTGTAAGGAGTTATCACACCATTATCGGTGCATTTAACTTCATCAGGGCAGATTATACAAGGCAAAGATTCAATGGACTTTATCTGAACAGGCAATCTTAATGGAACCAAACAATATGTCCATCTTCCGCTATTCAATATCTTCTCTCTTTTTATTATTCCCCTCTTCTCAAGCCTAATAGCCAATCTTGAACCGTCTCTGCTAGTAAGATTAAGGGCCTTCCAAAGCTCACTCTGTAGAATTCCCTCCTTTCCATGCTCAACTATGAGCTTGTAAACTTTAGACGTTAGATCAGGGGATTCTTCCTCCATTCTTACCATCTTTATGTTAACTATTAGAAGAGGAAAGATTTAAACTGTATTTACCTTCTGCATTGCTACCCTTCGGCAAGACTTTAAGGCGCTGCCTTATTAAGAAGTTGTTGAGGATTTCTCGGCTTCTGTTCCTAACTGTAACTTCTGTTACTTCTGCTGCTTCTGCTATCTCTCTTTGAGGAGTCCTTTCTCCTAATAATACAGAAGAGATGTATACAAAAGCTGCTGCTAACCCAGCAGGAGCCTTTCCATCAAAGGTTTTGGAGCCGAAGGTCTGAGACATAAGGTTAAGAGCCAGCCTCTCCACTTTTGGGTCGATCTTCATGACGTTGACAAGTTTTGAGACGTATCTTCCTACAGAAGTGGGAGGAATATGCTCTTTTTCAGTCTCTTTTAGCATGAACCTATAGTACTTGGCTACGGTCCTTTTATCAACTCCCATAGCTTTAGCGATTTCCTTTAACGAGCGACCGATCTCAAACTTTCTGCAAGATAAGTATATGGAGGCTCCTGCCATCCCTATTATAGATCTGCTCTTCGCTACTCCTTTCTTTGCCAAAATTCTGTAAGAATGGGCTGCTGTCTCTGTAACTATTTTTGGCAATTTAAGAACATCTGAAACCTCGTTTATCTTTGACAATACTATGCAAAGATTTCTCTCTTCTGAAGAAACGGTTCTAATTCTGCTCTGCCATTTCTTCATGCTCTTAACGCTCATGTGCATATAAGGGCTTAAGGGCTTGCCATGGGAGTCTTTATTCTCAGATCCTATTTCTGTCGTCAAACCAAGATCGTGTAACAAGAAAGTCTGAGGTGCTCCAACTCTGACCCTTTTTTCTTTTTCTTCCAGGTCTAAAGCCTTCCACTCTGGTCCTCTGTATTCACTATGATCTTCTATTACAAACCCACATGACGAGCAGACGAGTTCTCCCTTATCATAATCTCCTATGAGCAATCTACCACATATAGGGCAGAACATTTGGCAGCCTTTAACATCCCTATCCATCTCTCACACCTTTCTTTAACTCAGGGAAAATCTTAACCCTAGTGCCAATAGCTCCCTCTATTCTTTTAGTTAAAGGAATGGCTGTAGCGTAAGGAGACTTCACAGGACCTATGAGCTCTGTTACCTTGGCCAATTTTCTTCCTTTTGAATCGAGTAAAATCGTCCCAGGTTTTATGAATCTGTCAACTTTAATTATTAAGCGACCACTTTTAGCCAGATGGATCACAGTACCAACTTCGTCCAATTTAAACCATTAAATAACATACTTATAGATACTTACTTTTAAACTAATTGATGATTCATGAGAGATAAAATTAGCGCAAATCTGCTTTATACTTATCATTTATTACCACATAATCACGTTAAACCTATTTCCCGCTTCTGACCATGGTCAAAGCCTTAGAAACTTCTTTTAAAACTATTGACTTAGGCTTAACTTTCTCTATGGTTATGTAACCAGAAAGGGTAAAAGCTCTCTTTGGAAAAGATGCTGAAAAAGGTTTTGGGTTATAGCCTGCAAGTTTTGCAGCCTTTACAAGCTCATCTAGAGTTGGGTTCTTAACTGATAAGCTAAGAGGAACCCTTCTTCCTTCTGATCTCTTCAAGTTGGAGTTGAAGTAATCAAGCCATATTACGAGTAAATTATAGTCTTTCAACCAGCACCGCCTTTTTTAGTCTTATGAAGATTAAAAAGGGTTTATTATTTAAGGAAAAAGTATCAAAGATGTTAAACTAAGATTCAAACGATGATCTAGTATTCGCCTATTTGATTAGAATGGAGTTTACCACGCCGTCTTGTCCAGGTCTTGACATGACTTTTGCCGTTCCCAACTCTGTCTCTATTATAGCACCTTTAGTTATTACACCACGCCTTTCATAATCTCTATTGGCAGGGTTCTTGATGACCTTAAGAATCTTGACCTTCTTCACCTTTTTTGTAGAAGGGTCTAGAACATTTGCATAAGAAGTTTTTTTGAGGGAGAGTTTTATGTTTCCCCCTCTGACCCTCTTTTTAATGACTTCATCACTTCCCAAAGTGGTTTCGATGGGATAACTATCAGCCTCATAAGCCCTTCTGCCCCTATAAGGGATCCTCTTTCCGCCAGTAGGCTTACGCTTGGCTAAATTCTCGATAGGTCTTACAGGCAAAGATTCGCCTCTTTTACCCCGCTAAGTCTTTCGGTTTTTCAATAAAAAGCTTTTCTCTTTGGTAGCCTTGGCCCCTCTTCCTAGACTTTGCTTAAGAAGTTGCTTCTTCATAGTTTCGAGGTCATCGCTAAGACCAAAGTATTCAGAGAAGGCTGGCGTAGTCTTATAGACTTTCGTTCTTCCAGATGGTTCTCCTGAAATGAAGCCCATCTCATCCAAAATCTTAAGATGCTTGTAAGCTTGCTTTCCTCTTTTCTCAACAAGGCTTAGACTGGATATAGGCTGAAAGTAAGCAATATAAGATAAAGTCTTTAGTACTGAAGGAGGTATCAAAGGTTTTGTTGAAAACCGCTTAGCGATGATATTATATTGCTTTTTTAGTTGCATGGCAAACTTTCGGTCTGCCAACTCTACTATCTCTATAGCTCTCAGGCTGGAATTTAGAACTCTAGCTAGATCTCTTGCAGCCCTAACAGCCCTTCTCTTAGAAGTTATACCTGCAGCGGATGCTAGCTCCTTTGGGGAGAGGGGACGACCAGCAGCATAAAGGGCTGCTTCTATCCTTGCTTTGATTTCACTTTCGTCAAGGAGAGTGGCAAATCTCTCTCTTGATTTTGATGTCATCGCCCTCCTGCTCCAAGGTTATAAGTCCCTCTCCTGCAACGAAAAGCAAAAGGATGAAGGATTGAATCGCTTCTAAGAGTTTCATTCCATGAACATATTCACTAAAGAAGATCTCACTCTTTTTCTCTAGTATGCTCAAAAGATTAGACCTAAAGAAAGATAATAACTCCTTTACATGAAGAGAGAAATCATCCGCTTCTATTAATGGCTCAGGCTCTATAAGGCTTTTAGGCTCCTCTTTTCTCTGCTCTGCCGATACTTCCTTTATTATTCGCTCAAGAGCTAATATAAGATCTTCTAGAGAAGTTGAATAAAGCTCATGCCTGAAAGGCATTTCAAATAGAGGAGGTTCTATAGATTTGACAGGCTCTCTTTTAATCTTGAGTTTCTCAAACAAGAATAGAGTTTCCACCTTAAGTCTATAGATTAAAGCTGACGATACAATCGCTGAGCCACAGAGACGAAGGTCAAGAGTTTCAGAACTCTTTACTATGGATGAAAATGCCTCAAGAAGACTTGCCAAGTCTAAATCCCAAGGCTTCTGTTTCTTAATGACTTCAGGGTTTACTAATACGTTGAGGGGGGGCTTCGAGAGGGAATCACGGTTAAGAACTTCTGACAATTGCCTCCACTCCTGGCTTATACCTTATGACTTTTGACAGGCCATCCTCGTTGTAGACACCATAAATTGAAGAAGCATGGGTTATCATAGAGGGCTTTAATGTTATCAAAATTATCTGTGATTTACTTGACCTCTCCTTCAAAAGCTCTGCAAGCCTCTCAATGTTTACAGCATCTAAATGAGCATCTATCTCATCAAAAAGGTAAAACGGAGAGGGATAAACGGACTGAATGGATAGTATGAAAGCCAAAGCTGTTATGGTCTTTTCACCCCCACTTATGGAAGAGGACTCTCTTGGAGCTTTGTCTGGGAATTGAGTCATAAGAAATACTCCACTTGAGAACATATTTTTAGGGTCCTCGATCTCCAGCCATGCAGAGCCTCCTGTTAACTTATTGAATATATTCCTCAACTCTCTGTCTATCTTCTCAAAAGCATTTATGAAGACGCGCTTCTTCTCAGCCTCAATGCTCTCAATGAACTGAACTATGACGTTTCTCTCACTTTCCAACTGATTCTTTCTGATAGAAAGGTTCTTGTAACCAGTTATTATTTCTGTATAGTTACGGTCTGCCAGCAGGTTTACATTATACTTAAGATTCTCATATTCAAGGCTTATCTTCTCAAGAATGGCTTCAGCGCCATCAAAGGTCTGTAATGGCTCAAAATATTCCAATGAAGATAAATCACTCAGAATTCTTTGCTCTGCTTCATTCAAAGATTCTAAGTTCTTGTTAAGAGAGAATAATTCTTTCTCTATACGATTTATCGAATGTAAGCAACCTTCTTCAACATCACGGAGATCTTTTAGCCTTTTTTCAAAGTCTTCTAGCATCGGCTTTGATTTCTTCTTAGATTCGATTATGTAGCTTTCCTCAAGCTTTAATTTTTCCAACTTCTCGTTAAGATCTTTTAGATTCAACCGATTATCTTCCAAAGACTTTACCTTTTCATCCCTGTTTTTCTCTAACTGAGAGATCTGTTCTTCCAAACTTTTGGTACTAGGTCTTAGTATATTCTCTAAATTCGCTCTTTCTTTTGTCAAGCGAGTAACAGTATCATGGATCTGTAAGGAGACATTCTCTATAAGAGAATTATAAGATGCTTTATTATCATTAAGAAGTTTGATTTCATCGTTCATAGATTGAATTCCTAGTTCAGAAATCTTCTTCTCATAAATATCTACTTTCTCTGCATGCTTTGCCTTAATAGTTAAGAGTTTATTTATCCGATCTTCAACCTTTTTTAATTTATATTCAAGCTTGCTCATCTTCTTAAGAACGGTATTTTGTAATCTTCTATATCTTGCCAAGAATTTATCGATACTCATTAATTGAGTGTTCAATCTTTCTATAGTTAGAGTCTTCTTAATTCTCTCTTCATTCAGCTTCTTAGCCTGTTTTTCAATCTGGTTTAAATCAGACTTTCTTTTGGCTATTATCTTCTGTAATGGCTTTAAGGCCTCCCTAATCGCTGAAAATGATGCTTCGTCATGAATCAAATCTATAATATTATCCATTTTTGTTATGTATCCAGTCTCAAAGGCTAAGCCCTTAGGCTCAAAAAGATCGCCGTTCAGAGTCACAGCCCTAAAGCCTCTTGAAGAAACAATAAAGGCAGCTTTATGAGAATCGACCAAAACAGTATCACCAAAAATGAAGTTGATAACTCCTTCTAGACCTTCATCTACAGATATAAAATCTGAGATGAGTCCTATCACTCCATCAACAGGAGGAGGATTTACTCGAGTTATGCTTGAAAACTCTGAGAGAGGGATCATCATCAGCCTCCCCATCTTTAATCTTTTCGCAGTCTCAGCGATCTTCAACATATTAGCAAGATCTTTGACTATGATAGCCTTCATCAATTTTCCAGCACTTGCTAGAATCGCTAGTTCGTATCTGTCATCATATTTGATCAAATCTTCTAATTTACCTATAAGACCGTCTATGGCTCCAGCCTCTGATAACTCTTCTAACTTCTTTAAACTCACTTCTTCTGAAATTACGCTATCCATAACAGAGCGTTGCGCCTCATATCTAACGACTGCTCTACTGGCTTTGTCTAAAGTGGACATCGCCTTTTCTATTTCACCTTCTAGTTTTGACTTTCTATCTGACAGCGAAGCGATTGAAGCATTTACCTTGTCAAGAGCGCCTTGCTCTGCTTTTTTTAAGTCTTGAAGCTCTGAAAGATTTTTTTCTAATTTATTCAAAGTTTCTGAGAAGGAGTTATTCTTGTTTCTTAAGGAAACGAGCCTTTCTGAAAGATCGGATTTGTACTTCTCCAATTCAGAAATTTTATCAGATAGTGCGTTAATGATCTCTTTTTGTTTCATTATCCTTTTCTGTAGCATCTCGTAGTTGAGAACTGCTTTTGATAATTGATGCTCTAGATTTTCTATCCTTTTTTGAGTGGATGAAAGGTTTTTGACTGCTTCATCTTTATTCTTCTCTAATTCACCTAATTTCTCTTCCAACTTTTTGACTACATTATCTAACGCTTCCAGCTCTCTTAGCTTTTCATCTCTCATTCTATAAAGAGTAGGTAAAGTTTCATCTATTCTTTGGACAACCATTTCATCCTCTTTTATTGTAGCGTTTAACCTATCTATCTCATTCGATAGCCTTGCCATCGAGAACTGTAACTCTACGTTCTTCGCTCCAGATTCATCAAGAACGTTTGCAATGAAAACATTTCGCTCATCCTCTAAGGATTTTATCTGATTTCTTATGCCATCCAGCCTAGACCTTAACTCTTGTAAATCCTTAGAGCATTTTTCAATTTTGTCTTTTTGCTCAAAGATCTTATCTCTAGTTAATGCAAGATTCTTGGACAATATTACAGATTTAAGCCACCTTATTTCTTCCTCTAGTTGCTTCAACCTTATCTGATCGTTCCTCTCGCCTTCCAGTTCATCCACTCTTTTCTTTATCTCATCTATTCTGGCTAGAGCTACTTGTAACCTAAGATCAGCGTCTCTTAATTGCTTTTCAGCTTCAGACTTTTTCTCATCAAACTGAGCGATACCAACTATGCCTTCTATCAGTTTACGCTTTTCATCGGGCGATAATTCAGAAACCCTAGTTACCATTCCTTGAGGTATTACATTAAGACCTTCTGGAGAGATCAAAGCAAGATCAAGGATTTCTGACATAGAGCCCTTCTGAACTCGCTTATTATTCAAAAAATACGTGCTCTCCCCATTCTCTTTTAACTCTCTTGTTATGCTTACATTCTCAGAATCCACTGGAATAGCCTTTGCGGAATTATCGAATAATATACTTACCCTTGCACCTTTATTCTTTGTCTCAGGACTAATGTCTGATATTAGGGATGAGAGTTTGCTAACTCTCAAAGCCTTTGGACTGTTCTCGCCTAAGCAGAACCTGATGGCATCCATGATATTGCTCTTACCAGAACCATTCGGACCAGTGATAATGTTTAACCCTCTTTCAAGCTGTAAAGAAACTCTTCTAAAGGACTTAAAGTTATAAACTTCTAATTTCTTTATGTAAGTACTTGTTTCAGGATTGGATGCCATTTTCGTCAAGCCTTTGTCTTATGTAGAGAGAGCAAGATAACTGATGAACTCAAAGATATATCTTCGATTAAGCCCATGCTATCTTTCTTAAACATTATTGCTCTTATATGTGCTTTACTATGGTTTATAAGTATAAAACTGCAAATTTTTGACTTTATGTGTAATTAATATGATACAAGTTTTGCAAATAGGACAGTTTAGCCAAACTTATTAATCTCATTATTGTTCAAAAAAATATGTTCAAAAAAAGAAGAAAATTGCTCCTAGAGGCTGCATGGAAGAATAATTGTGAAATAGTAGCTTCAGCAACTCCTCAAAATTTATTTTACACCACTGGTTTTTGGGGCGATGGAACTGTAATTATAAGAGAGGATAGCACTATTCTATTAACGAGCCTCTTAGAAGGAGAAAGAGCGAAAAGACATGCAAAAGATTGTGACTTAATAGTAAGCAAGATGGGAAAGAGTTTAAAGGATCTGGTTTTAGAGCATATTAGCTCTAAGGGAAAAGTATGCTTCGATGATGTGGAGATGTCTTTGCAGTTTTCCCTTAAGAAAGCTCTAAAAGATGATGTAATATTCGATCCAAATTTATTCTACTCTGTGAGAAGGATCAAGGATGAAGAAGAGATAGCCAACATTGCTCAAGCTAGTAGAATAGCAGACAAATTACATGATTATGCATCAGCCATTATCAAACCGAGAATGAGAGAAAGAGAGTTGGCAGCTGAGCTATTAGCTAGAGCTATAAAATCTGGCTGTGATCTACCATTTTACGCTTCCGCTCAAAACCCTATAATAGTTGCATCAGGACCTAATTCATCATTTCCTCATGCAGACTTGACAGATAGAAGATTGTCAAATGGAGATTTTATAATTATCGATTTAGTGATAAGGTTCAATGGCTATATAATAGATACTACAAGAACCTTTGCTTTAGGAAGAGTTGATGATGAAGCCAAAAAAGTGTATGAGACTGTCAAATCTGCACAGGAAGAGGGAATAAAAGCAGTAAAGCCAGATGTTGTTGCTGGAGAAGTCGATAAAAAGGTAAGAGATATAATCAATGCGGAAGGATATGGCGAGTTCTTCGTTCATGGCACAGGGCATGGTGTAGGTTTAGATGTTCATGAGCCACCCTCTTTAAGAGTGGATAGTAAAGAAGTCCTACAAAAGAATGATGTTTTAACTGTAGAGCCTGGCATTTACATACCAAATAAATTTGGAATTAGAATCGAAGATACAATAATAGTATCGAAAAGAGCAGAGCCTTTTACAAAGTTTCCTAAAGAACTATTGATATTATGATGAAGTAATAGGATTTATTCGAGGATCAGTGCTTTTCTTTTATACTCTCCAAGATTATATCAAGCAATTTAATTGCTATGGCTTGCTTTGAGGATAATGGAACATGAGTAACATTTCGAGTTTTATCCACTATGAATACTTCATTCGTATCAACTCCAAAGCCAACATTCTTTCTGCTTACATCATTTGCTACTACTAGATCAGCATTAGATGCTTTTAGAAGCTCATAAGCCTTGTCGATGAGTTTTTCATCAGATAATTTGTAATCTGCTTTAAAGGCTACTAGGAATGTTTTTGGAGATAATTCTTTAACCTTATCAATAATCTTTGGTAAAGGCTTAAACTTTATAATTAATTCGTTGATTTCTCTACTAGGCAGTTTATAATCATACTTTTTCTCAGGAGCAAAATCTGTAGCAGCGCTTGTAGATATCAAAACATCGTAATCTTTAGCCTTAAGTTCAGAAATAACTCCATTATACATCTCTTCAGTAGTTTCTACACTTATCACTCTTGCACCTTGAGGAGGAGATACTATACCATGACCATATATCAACGTAACATCTGCTCCTCTCCTTAACGCTTCATTCGCTATTGCTATTCCCATCTTTCCTGAGCTTTTATTCGTTATTACCCTTATTGGATCGATGTATTCTAAGGTTGGGCCTGCAGTAATTAGTAATTTAATCCCTTTCATACTTTTTATAGACAATTTCCTTATCACTGCTTCAACTATATCGTCCACGCTTGCTATCTTTGCCTTTCCTTCCTCTATTCTAGGACCAATGAATTCAACACCTAATGATCCTAACTTTTTTATGTTCTCATTCAATATTGGATTGTCATACAAACTTTCATGCATAGCTGGTACTATCATTATTGGTATCTTAGACCCAAAAGCCGTTGATACAACTGTGGTGATAGGAGTATCACTTATACCATATGTAATCTTGCTTATAGTATTCGCAGTTGCTGGAGAAACTAGAATTAAATCGACTTTATTTTCGTGCATTCCAGCCAAGGCTATATGCTCTATCTTACCAGTCAATTCTGTTATTACAGGATTTGCCGTAGCCCATTCCATTAAGTTTGGGTGTATTATCTTTTGAGCCTTTTCTGACATTACTGTATAAACTTCGGCACCATGCCTCATAAGCTCACGGGCTATCTTTGGGCACTCAGATGCAGCCACGCTACTAGTTATGCATAAAGCTATCTTTTTCCCTTTCAGCTCTTCTCCTTTTTTGCCAATTATGTCCTTAGAAGGATGGATGCTCATTTTACCTTACCTTTTTGAGCTTTTCTTGAAGTTTATCAAACTCAGCCTTTTCCATATGATATGAATGCTGATCATCAGGAAATATTCCTTTTTGAACCTCATCCCTATAAGTCTCTAAAGCCTTAAGAATCACATCACTCAAATTAGCATACTTTTTCACAAACTTTGGTGTGAATTTGTCGAACAGGCCGAGAAGATCATGTAAGACAAGAACTTGCCCATCACAGTCTGGACCTGCTCCAATACCAATAGTCGGGATGCTCAATTCATGGGTAATTATCTTTGCAACTTCAGATGTTAAAGATTCAAGAACTATGGAGAAGGCTCCTGATGCTTCAATAGCCTTTGCATCCTGAATTATCTTCATGGCTTTTGTTGCTTCTTTTCCTTTTACTCTATAACCGCTCAAAAAAGTTGCTATCTGTGGAGCAAGCCCAACATGTCCCATCACAGGGATTCCTGCATCTGTTATAGCTTTTACAGTATCCTTTATCATTATTCCACCTTCGAGCTTTACAGCATCACAGCCTCCTTCTTTTATGAATCTGCCTGCATTTCTTATAGTATCCTCTTTACTAACATTAAAGGACATAAAGGGCATATCCCCAACTATCAATGCATGTTTTACTCCTCTCTTCACTGCCTTACAATGGTAGATCATCTCATCCATAGTTATGGGTAATGTTGAATCGTACCCTAATACTACCATGCTACAAGTATCGCCAACAAGTATGATATCTATGCCAGCCTTATCTGCTAGAAGAGCAGTAGGATAATCATAGGCAGTAACCATTGTAATCTTTCTTTTTCCCTTCATCATCAATATATCTTCAATCCTTAACTTTCCTTTCTCCATTCTTCATCATCCTCAAGCCAATTCTTCCAAATCTGACAAGAATCTTATGATATGCCTTTTCTTAAAAACTTCTATTCCTAATACTTTTATCGTACTCTTCTTGTTGGTCTTTCCTTATACTTCTTTCATCCTCTCTTTGAGCTCCCTTGGTATCTTAACAGTAATTACAGAAGTCTTAGACATGTAATACCAATTGGTATTACAAAATACGAAATATAAGCATTAATGATTACATTAAATTCGTATTTTTACTCCCAAACCCAAAACGATAGTGGAAAAACTGGAACTACACCCTTAACAGAAGAAGAATGGGAAAACCTCCAACCCATAATAGAAAAACTAAAGGGAAAACTGGAAATAAAAGGCATAACAGAAAACCTCTGGAGAACACTTTAAAACAAATAAGGGCATAGGGTCAGGAGCATTTTCTCTTAACACATAAAAATAATTTAACATGCCCATAAAGCACAATACTATTCTCCCGTAGTACCAACGAACTTGAAAGTCAGTAAGTTCTTTTACATTAGCCACTGTCATTTTTCCTCTTGAGTAACTTAAGGGCATACTTGCCTAGGTTATAGAGTAGCATCGTGACCTCTGCATTCCTTTCTACTACTCTTCTCTTTTGCTCTTGTTCGTGACGCCATGCTATGTAACGGTGACGAAGAAGCTCACGTCTTAACTCAATTAATTGAAAAAGCACAATCGCATAGTCATTACCTAAGATTTGAGCAAATAATGGCTCTGCTTTCCTACTCCCTACTTGGATGCGTTTATTTCCTATTCTTATGACAAATTCAGGATAGAATCCCCACTTGATCCTTGCAGAATAGTATCCTCTCACAACAGTTAACGCTTGCCTCACTCTGCCTTCTATTAACTTAATCAATTTGTTTGAGGTATCAAAATCAAGTTCTCCTCTTCTTAGTGCATTAAGAACTTCATTATAGGTCACATGCAATGCTAGCAGTCTCTCATCTTGTGGATTGATACTTGAAGGTACAGGAAAACCATGCTCTTGTTCATTATAATTCACATAATATGTTTTCACCATATTAATTCTCCTCTTAAAGCCATGAATGGATCAAGTTGATTAAAAAGCGATCTTATTTAAACCCATTGAGAAAAGTGCTACTAATCTGTACATATGTTTCACACTTAAAGTTGCTGAGAGATAAAGGTTTAATGATGTTATTAGACTTAGTTTGGGAAAGTGTTGTTTTAAATATAATGGTATAGCCAAAAATGATGTGCTAAGGAGATGTGTATTGATCTGAAAGAGACGGAGAAGAAGATGCTTTACGATGAGCTTGCGCAACATATTGGAATAATAGGTTCATGTAGAGAGTGAACCTACTTTAGTAATAGTAACAAAAAGACGATTGCTAAGACTATAAGCGTACTCGTCATTGTCGTGAAGAAAGCTAGCGATAAGAAGTGAGAGACCTTAACTGGAGCACCTTTACTCTCGATCTCTGACATCCTTTCCTCCAGGTCTGCTATGATTTTACTTAACATTTCTACGTTAACTCTCTCTCACACACATTTAACAACAATTTCTGAAGGATAGACTCCATTTGTCTTTTTGGGTATCGAATTGAACCCTTTAAACCAACTGACCATCCATCTAATCTATTATCGATCTTATCTTCTTCCTCCTTCATAGACATACACCTTTTAGCTGAATATAGTTATGGGTAATCTTCTTTTCCATTTTTGGTCAAAAACCTTAACGTGATTGGCTTTATAATCTTTTATAGATTAAGAAAGGGCTATGAAGTTAAGACTACACTAGTCTTATTGAAACTCTCATGAATTTTGCTTATTTTGGTTATTTAGCGTCAAGATTGTTATGATAGAAGCCTTATTGCTTCTAGGATAGCACTAGTAACCTCAGTTACCTTACAATTTCCATTATACTCGTCGATGAGCCAATTTTGAATAAAAAAGTCATAAGTCTCACGTCCAAAGTCCCTTATGAAAGAGTCTTTAGGTATGCCGATTTCCCCAGCCTTAAGTAAAGCATC
>CALLJF010000028.1 GCA_938091495.1 uncultured Nitrososphaerales archaeon
TATTAGATGAGATAAAGACCTTCAATGCTGGATCAAGAGTTTTAATAGATTCACAATGTGCAATAATAGAGAATACTCACATAGAGCGTGACAGAGGAGGCTATTTGAAGGAAAGAATTTATCTTTAATATGGCAAATTTAATTAACAGCCCTTTAAGATGAAAGTTAGGGCCAGTAGTCTAGCATGGTTAGGACGTCGCTCTTACACAGCGAAGGTCGCAGGTTCAAGTCCTGCCTGGCCCACTAAATTCTTTGAGTGAAAAGTACTATAATGCAGACGATACCAAGGCGAATAAAAAATGTAAAGGACCTTTAAGAAAGTTAGAGTTATGAAGTCTATTTTTTTGGGCATATCTCATTATTTTAGACTGAAGAATATGAATAGTTATGCCTTGAATATCATCCACTAGACTTGAGAGAGGAGTGAGAGAGAATAAAGCAAAGGGGAAGTAGAGGCTTACAGAAAAGAAAAACATAAGCGATAATAATGTTGCCTTCCTTCTGTCTACGTAGTAATCCTTAAATTCAAATTTCGCTGAAAGCTCAATAAATGTCAGAAGTTAAAAAATTGCTAAAACAACTTAACCGTAAGGAGTTGCTAAACCTTGCAAAGATTAAAGATGATACTCCTAAGCCAAAATTGATGGAGATATTTCCCCTTTTGTAACTGAGAAAGATATTCGAACTATGTTGAGCAAGAAAGGATGAAGTAGTTGGACATTCAATCTGGACTGATATGAAGATATTCGAACTATGTTGAGCAAGAAAGGCCGAACAGGAGCGCTTGCAGTTTTAGATGGTGCCTTATTTGAAAAGAAAGCCCTCACTTACTTTAGCAGACGTGGTTATAAGTGCGAAATCGGCGATGTTAGAATAAAAGGTATGGAATTTGACATAGTTGGTATCAAAGAGAGCGGACGGGTATTCAAAGAGAAGCACTGGATAGTAGCAGAATGTAAGAATAAACCCAAGGTAATTATGCAAGATTGGGATAAATTTCTTGGAAAATTCACGCATTTTAGAAAGAAACATGAGGGTGAGAGAGTTATCGGTTTCTTGATAACCTCTGGAGTATTCGATCCGATGGTTAAATCAGCTTCGAGGGTGCATCCTTACATAAAGCTTTTAAGAATTAAAGGTTAATGGATTAGTCTCCCAATAATCAGACCAGTGAATGAAAGGCAACCTATGACAATGGTGCCTAGATCGCTTAGTAAAAATCCTACAAACAAAACCCGTTATCCCTCCTACAAATCCTTGCATAAATTGCTTTATAGCATTGCTCATTTTCTATTCGTTCTAATTATTCGATAACTTTAAGAACGCTCTGATAAGTTTCTTCCTTTGTTCTCAATTCAGCATTTTTCATAATTCCCTTCCTCTTCTCTAGATACATGAGTGACTGTTGTAGAAAAGTCCGATAAGTTATAATCTTTTACTGGACTAATTTTAAAGCTGTTTCAGGCAATCTTTGTCCACGCATGAGATAATATCTTTTGAGTATATCCTCAATTTCATCTTAACGAGCTTTCTCATTATTCTCATAATCTTGTTCTCTTTGTTTATGAATTCTATAGCATCACTAGTAATTGGTCTTTGCTTCCCTATACTCTGCTTTTAAACTCAACCTGTAAATTTCATCCAAAATCTCCAATGCAGGCTCGTAGGTGAATATATGCTCCTTGCAGAATTTTATCACTTCATCCAAAGGATCGACTTTAAAACCTTCTAATTCAATGCTTGAAAATCTTTCTTGGGGATACAAGATATAGAACAAACCAAACAATGTCTCGCTTATCTTTTTATCTTGCAAATAGAATTTCTTTCTCCTTGACTTGAAGAAATTCTCCCATTTTGCTAATTCATTCTTCTTTACTTTGATATGTATCGGATAAAAGCCGAAGAACCTGTCTGCGTTGTAGCCTCCTTGGTCCAAAAGAATACAGCATCCGGCCCAGTAAAAGAGTAGTCTAAGCCAGCCTGCTTTACCAAATTATACCCTTGCTTTACATCGGTCTTCTTTCTTACATATTCTTCAGGAGAGTTGACTCTGTACTTGCCCCATCCTACCCCTCTCCAACAAACCTTTTGAAGCCATGTCGTGCAAAACTTTGTTAGAGTTAGGACTGACAAAAGTTGAAGAGAATTCTTTAACGCTGAACTCTCTCTTCCAATTCCATAACACATTCCACAATTCATGATAATACATAATATTACTATAGTGGTAATAATTTATAATCCTTTGAATCATGGCTTTAAGTCCTCTATAATTTTCTTCCGAATGTGTCATACATAGACCTTGGTAATATCAAATACTGATGATCTTAAATTAAGACTACTTACCCTTTAAAAATAATCCCAATGGTATAAGCAATATATTTTGATCGATGAGATGGGCAACTAATGCTGGCAGTACCCCAGAACCGAAGGCAATAATGCCAATAACTAATGCCAGCACAGAATTCTTCAGTAAGGTTGCTATGGTTAATGTTATGGCATTCTTTCTACCAAACATCTTTCCCATATTGTAGGAAACCAAGAGGACGATAATCAACAGAAAAGTTATGACGAGATTAATTCCCAAAAAATCATAGATATTGCTTTGTATGTAACTGACCCCGCTGGCTACTCCTCCCCAAAGTATAAGCATCAATGCAATGTTAGAAACAAAATTTCCATATTTTAATGCACTATCAGATATTTTCCTAAAATATCTTCTAAGTAAAATTGCAGCCAATAAAGGTACAAGAACTATTTGAATCAAGCTAAGTATCATGGATATGGCATCGAACTTTATCAGCATTCCAACACCAATCAGCATTGTCGTAGGCAAAGTCACTATCGAAATTAAACTTGTTATTGTTGTTAGAACGATTGCCAGAGACGGGTTCCCTTTAAGCGCATCTGAAAAAAAGGCTGTTGCAACCGCTGTAGGGCAACTAAACGCTAGCAAAATTCCTGTGAAAATTAAGGGTGAAAATAAGATTCCTACTAGTGATAGCAGAGGCATGAATACAAAAACCAAAAATAGAGCAACAAAAATTGTTCTTATGTTAATCCTTCTGAAATCAGCCAAATCTATCTTTAAGCAGGTAAAGAACATCAACAGCATCAAGAAGTAAGCCAGAAACGGTTTAAAGAATAGACCGATTTGAGCTAGGATAAGGCCCAATGATAAGCCTAAGAAAACTATCAAAGACAGGATATTTCTTGATGTCATTAGAAATTATACTTCGATTACTCATATTAATTTTTCATCAAACCGTCAGTTAAAAATCTTTGCCAATATTCATGATGTAAAAATCTATTTAGATGAAAAATTAATAGAATTGTAAATAATGATAAAAAGGGTTAGCGATTATGAGTCTTTTAAGGCTGTTGATAATTTTGAGATAGTAGAAGTCATTGGCATACCTACTACCAACACGAAAGAAGTGAGCTTCACTTTAGCCAAGATAAAGCTAGGATTAAAGACTACTAATCATTGGCACTTTATAGAGAACAGAGGAAATCAGGATTTATTGATTTGGTGCATTTGCACTCCAGCCTTCAGCAGTAAAGAAACTATTTTAGAGTAATTAAACAAATTAATACCCCCATATCCTATATAAAGCATAGATAAGAGAATGAAGAAGATTCTTTTCGTTTGTGTTGAGAATTCAGCCAGAAGTCAGATGGCTGAGGGGTTTGCAAAGCATTACGGAAAGGGAAAAGTAGAAGCCTATAGCGCTGGAACAAAGATAGCCGAGAAGATCGATCCAGTCGTTGTTAAAGTCATGGCCGAGAAGGGAATAGACATTTCGAAGCAGAAGCCCAAGCCTTTTGATGCGAAGATAGCTGAGCAAGCAGACATTATTGTAACTATGGGGTGTGATTTAGAAGAGATGTGCCCAGCCCCTTTGTTGAAGAAGGCTATAGATTGGGGAATAGAAGGTCCGAAAGGAAAGCCCATAGAAAAAGTGAGGGAGATAAGAGATAAGATAGAAATTAAAGTAAAGGAACTCTTGGAGAATTTATGATATTAAGGAATTTTCGTGCTCTCTTGCCCTTGTTGCCACTATCATGTTTAAAGTTATCTCCGAAATATCAGCCGAATAGACAGCTATCCTCTTAAGACTCTCTAGCATGAGCTTCAATTCAACAATGGTTCTTGTACTCTGCTTCGACTCCAGAAGTTGCTGGGTGCTTTCTTCCTCAGCCTCTACTATATGGGATGCCTTGATCATACTCTCATGAGCCATTTTAGCATCCGACTTGTTCAAAGCGTTAAGCGAAATATCGTATACTTCTGTTACAAGATGGCTAATTTTTAATATTTGATCGATTGAACTGGCATTTGGCATTTCCTTGAGGTTTAAAACAGATTTTGCGATTCTAGTTGCGTGATCTCCCATTCTTTCAATACTCTTTGTAATTATCCTATAGCCCAAGCATTCGACAGCAGACTTCAAGCCCATGCTTTCTATCATCGTCCTATCCACTACAGCCATCTTTAACTGCCTAACAGAAAAGAGGTAGAACCTATCTACTTCATCGTCTCTCTCTATAACATCCTTTGCAAGAGCATAGTTTTGATTCTTAAGTGATATTATGGCATCCCTGTGCATCGATGAGACTATAATTCCCATGCGGTTTACGACCCTTTTCAATGGTAGTTCAGCGTAAGCTGGCAGGCATTGAGCAACCAATTCTTCTGACGATTCTCCCACAATCTCAACCCCTACGATTTTCTTTCTTAGTAAGTCTTTGAAGAAGGCTTTAAGCTCAAGAGCAGGTCCTTTGAACCTGACTCTTATTATATCGTATCCTGCAAGATAGTGGGATATGAAGTCTCTAACAATAATATCTCTCTCAACTATAGATTGACATTCTATGGATGCCTCTTTTACACTCTTGCCAACTTCGCCCTTAGGAATCAGTAAGATAGATAGGTCGTCTTGAGGTATCAATGCCACTTGCTGTCGAGGTTTGATTCTAACTTGTTCAGCCCATTCTTTTGGTAAAGATATAGTGTAAGTAGTTCCTCCAGTGAGTTGTATCTTCCTTATTTGTGGCTTAAGCATGACCCATGTAAAAATACTCCATCGGATAAAGAATTCCTATATAGACTATATAGTAGGTTGTAGAAAAATGAAACTATGTTGGTAAACTATATATTCGATTACTATTCATGCCAGAACGAGGGACTATGAAAAGTAAAAGTGGAATTAGTAAGACCATGGCAGTATTGGCAATAATCATAATAGTCATAGGAATAGTAGCAGCATACTACATATTAAACCCTTACACTACAATCACTTTGAACGGTGCAGGAGCTACCTTCCCTGAGCCGTTGATAAAAAAGTGGGCATCAGAGTATAACAAACTGAAACCTTCAGTAGTGATAAACTATCAAGGTATAGGTAGTGGAGGAGGGATACAACAGATCAAGGAAAAGGTAGTAGACTTTGCTGGTACAGATGCTCCAGTGAAAGATGAGGAAATGACCACGGGATATTTAGTCCATATTCCAGAGACCATAGGTGCAGTAGTAGTAGCATATAACATGCCTGGATTGACAGGAACTCTAAAACTTGATGGCGATACTATAGCAAAAATATTCTTGGGTAATATAACAAAATGGAACGATGAGAAGATAGTTGCTTTGAACCCAGAACTAAGCCTGCCAGATCAAAATATCTTCGTAGCTCATAGATCAGATGGTAGCGGGACTACATACATATTCACAGATTATTTATCAAGAGTAAGTCAAGAATGGGCTAATAAGGTTGGTATGGGGAAATCTGTTGATTGGCCTGTTGGAGTTGGAGCACAAGGTAACCCTGGAGTTGCGGGTCTGGTCAGTCAGAACCCCTATTCAATAGGTTACATGGAAATAGCCTATGCTTATCTTAACAACATACCTTATGCATGGATAAAGAACGAATTTTCAGGAGAATTCATAGAACCCACTCTTGAATCTGTATCCAAAGCAGCAGAAGGTTTCTTAGAAGAGATGAAAGAAGATGTAAGAGTATCCATAGTGAACCCTCCTCATCCAGAGGCTTATCCAATAGCATCCTTCACATACATACTTCTCTACAAGGAACAGAATGTCTATGGAGCAAGGACAAACTTTGAAAAATCTAATGCTTTGTTGAACTTTATATGGTGGGTAGTGCATGAGGGACAAGAATACTCTGAAACTTTGCTCTATCCTAGATTACCTCCAGAAGTTATAGTTATATGTGAAGAATTGCTCCGCTCAATAACCTACAATGGGCAACCTATAATTACTAGCTAAATAAAACAAAAACTATGCCTCCTCCTCTTCTTTTTGGCAAAAAAGAGTCAAAGAGGGCGAGGAAATTTCTTTCAGGCGATTCTATCTTCAAGAAGTTAACACTAATATTCGCTCTCTTCATATTGGTCTTGTTTTTACTCATATTTTATGAGCTTTATTCAGGATCGCAATTATCAATAAATAAATTCGGTCTTGGTTTTCTAACAGGAGTAGAATGGGATCCTGTGCATCAAGTCTTTGGAGCCTTGCCTTTCATATATGGCACAGTCACCTCATCTATTATTGCTTTAATAATAGCCGTCCCGATAAGCCTAGGTATTGCCATATATCTTTCCGAGCTGGCTCCAAGACGTTTCAGATCTCTCCTTTCCTTTATGGTAGAACTTCTTGCTGCTGTGCCTAGCGTAGTCTACGGTCTCTGGGGGCTTTTTGTAATGGTGCCATGGATTAGAGATTATTTACAGCCTTTCTTAGAGTCAACTCTAGGCTTCTTACCTTTATTTCAAGGTCCAAAGTTTGGAATAGGAATGCTAGCAGGAGGAATAATCCTTGCTATAATGATCATACCTACAATATCTGCAGTATCGAGAGAGGTTATGCTAGCTGTTCCTGATACTCAAAGAGAGGCTGCCTTTGCCCTTGGTGCTACAAGATGGGAGACAATAAGAGTTGCTGTTTTAAAGTATGCAAGAACGGGCATCTTCGGCGCCATATTGCTCGGTTTAGGAAGGGCTTTGGGTGAAACGATGGCTGTAATCATGGTAATAGGCAATAGACCTCAGATATCTCTATCATTATTCGAGCCAGCATACACTATGTCAGGGGTTATAGCCTCAGAGTATATTGAAGCGACTCAAGAAATCTACCTTTCAGCCCTCATTGAGATAGGTCTTCTACTCTTCATAATTACTTTGATAATGAATGTTTTTGCAAGGCTTCTTGTCTGGCGAATGATGAAAATGTTTAGAGGTGCAAAGGAATGATAGCCAAGCGAATTACTAGAAGAAAGATCGTTGACAAATTGGTCTCTTCTCTTGCATTGCTTTCTGTCGTGATAGCTATAATACCTCTTGCTGGAGTGATAATTTTTGTCACATCAAAAGGATTATCTGCCATAAATCTAGAATTCTTTATCTCACTACCAAAGCCTCCAGATGAAATTGGAGGAGGAATAGGCAACGCTATACAAGGAACCTTGATTCTAATAGGACTTGCATCGATGGTAGGCATACCCATAGGAGTATTATCAGGAATTTATTTGGCTGAATATGGAGACAATAGGTTTGGGTCTTTGGTGCGCTTTATGGCTGATGTTTTGTCTGGAGTGCCATCTATTATAATGGGGCTCTTTGTGTATGTTACAGTGGTTCTTACCACTCGTAGCTTTTCAGCCCTTTCAGGAGGTATAGCATTGGGCATCATGATGATACCTGTGATAACAAGAACTACTGAGGAGTCTATAAGACTTGTTCCTAATTCGATAAGGGAGGCTTCTATGGCATTGGGGGTAAGAAGATGGAAGACTATACTATTCGTTGTACTAAGTACTGCAAAAAGTGGGATAATAACAGGCATAATGCTATCCATAGCCAGAATTGCAGGTGAGACTGCTCCTCTTCTTTTCACTGCCTTTGGTAGCGATGTTTGGGCTACAGGCTTGAATCAACCTATTTCTGCTTTACCATTAGTCATATACAAGTACGCAATTTCTCCCTATGCCAATTGGCAAGCACAGGCATGGGGAGCAGCATTCATCCTTCTTATCATGGTGCTGGTATTGAACATAGGTGTAAGATTTGTAGCGAGGGGAAGATACAGAAAGTAATAAGGGAGCTTTACTTCATTACTTTGAAGAAATAGTCTGTAAGAGTCTCGAAGGGCTTCGTAACGGGATAAAAGGGACCAAAATGTCTTCTTGAATAATGCTGTATCATGGCTTTCACGATTCCAAACTTCAGCTTTGCCATGGAGAATTCAGACTTGTAAAGCAATACATGTTCTATAAGGCTTCTTTTTGGCTTCTTCCAATCGTCTACCAAGATCCTTTCTTTCAATTTTTCGTAAAGCTTAGTTCCTGGGATTGGATAAGGCACTGTGAAAGAAAGATAATCCAAAGGAAGGGAAGATGCAAATCTTATGGTATCGAGCATGGTATTGTTATCTTCGCCAGGATAACCTATGATGAAGAAGGCTCCCGCTTTTATGCCAACAGATTTCACGATTTCAGTAGCCCTTCTAGCCTGATCAACTGTTATGCTTTTGTTCATTATCTTCAATAATTCATTATTTCCTGATTCTAGGCCGAAGAAAACCCTATAGCAACCTGCTTGTTTCATCTTCAATGCCATTTCTTTATCTACAAGATCAGCCCTGCAAAGACACTCCCATTCTAGATTCAATCCTCTTTTAATTATCTCATCGCATACTCCAAAGGCGACTTTCCTGCTTATGGGAAATATGTCATCGGCAAGCCAGATCCTATCGTAATAGTATGGGGTTATAGCCTCCATTTCGTCGACAATATTCTTTGGGGATCTGCCTCTGTAAGAATTCCCAAAAACAGGCTTACTACAAAATTCACAATCGAAGGGGCAGCCCCTTGATGTGATCATTGGAGTGATAGTATAGCCGTGATGCTTTAAGAAGTATTTCTTGTATGCTTCATGATGGTAAAGTTCTCTTGCTGGAAAAGGGAGAGAATCAAGATTTTTTACAAACCCTCGAGAAGGAGTTACCACTATTTTCTGGCAAAAGGACTTTTCACCTTCTTTGTAGGCAATCCCTCTTATGCTCGATAAGCTCTTTCTGCCAAGGCTATTCAGTATTTCTAGAACTGTTTCTTCTCCTTCTCCTATTACTACTAAGTCAAAATCTGTCAAAAATTGTTCAGGATAAGTTGTTGGGAGAGGCCCTCCTGCAATTATAAGATCACAAGAATTTTTGAGCTGTCTCGCCATCCTAAGGGATGACTCTTTCATACTCAGCATTGAATATATCCCTATAACCTTAGGCTTAAGCTTCTTGGCTCTAGTTACTGATTCTTCCTCTTTTAAGAAGGTGCAGTCTATAATTTCTACTTTATATCCATGATGCATAGCATAGGATGCAATGTAGCCCAAGCCCAAAGGTGGGAACTTAAAAATGGAGTTGTTATCGTTAAAGTAAGGGTATATGAGCAATAGGTCAATCATAAGCGTCACCATTAATCCTTATTGAATAGCTGAAATTGAGTAAATTAGATTTTAGAAAGTAGCCTAGACCAGCCCACGATAGCATGTCTTCAAGTTGTTCCCTTCCTCTATAAAGCGTAGCATTTGGCAAATTTCTAAGGCTGAAGGCTAGCTTATTATTAATATCAGAAAGAGAAGCTTCATCAGCTTCAACTTTATCCCATGCACCAATCCAATCATCAACAAGCTCAAGGCCGTCGCTATCGAAATACCTTCTAAAGAAACTTGAACCTTGCTCGTTAAGAACCATGATGCCATTGCATTTTTGCCTCTTCAAACCACTAAGATCTACACTAATGCTAACTCCTTTTTGAATAGGCGTGTAAGTAAAGCTTATCCAACCTCTTGGCTCAGTCTTTACAAAATCAGTAAAAACTCTAAAGGCTTTATCTAAATTCAGGTAACTACGAATGGATCTAATAGCTTTGCTACGAATGTAGACCTTCGTGACAAACTTTAGCAGGGATGAGTAAAGGAAGTCGTTCAAGTAATAGCCTTTCTTTGTTCTCTTCTTTGAAATCATATCTATAGTGAAAACTTTCTCAACGATGCTATTGCTTCTATCGATAAAGACCTTTGAAGACCCTGAGAAGAAGGTTTTATCAGCATACTTAACTACGGGAGCACCAAAACCTATTCCTTCATCTATTAATTCTCTTCCATTAAGCGTAAGCACCAAACCCTTCTGAAGCTTTGAAATCTTCAGATTATGAGGTTTACAATCAGGATAAAGCTTAAGAGAGATACTGCCAAAGGATGTCAAGACAATAGCGTCATCTGATTCGTAGAGTAGCCTTTTCGATGGCATTAATCCTAACTTCTTATGCGAATTTAAAAAGTTTCTGCATAAAATCCCATTAGGATGATTAGAATTCATTAATTTGCTTCTAAAAGGTAACTATTCTGTCGCTCTTCTTTACTATTTCGTACAAATCTCCCAAAGTAGATATAGGGCACAACTCAGAACCTTCCAAATGGCGAATCCTTAAGCAAGTGCCACATGTAAATATCTTACCGCCTTCGTTGATGAAATTTCTTATCTGCCTTGTTTATGTTGAACTCATTTGTATCTAAAGATTCACATTCCACTCCTTTACCAATCAAGCATACGTTTACTTCATCACCCTTTTCGAGAGCAAGATTTCCAAACCGAAAAGCGTTAGTTAGTCCAGTTGCCCTTTACAGAGTTCTTAAACACCGCGTGATAAATGATTGTCAATCAAATAATTATTTTTCTTTACTACGCAGGATTCGATAAATCTCCTTCACTTTATCTAAAGTATCAATATCAGTAGGTCCTTTGTCATAACGAATCCTCTTGATCCTAGGGAAGCGTAAAGCGTAGCCACTGTCATGGCGATCACTCTTTTGAATACTATCAAAGGCTACTTCTAAAACTATCTCTGGTTTAACTATTAGCATATAACCATGATCCTCTAAAGCCAAATTCTTAAGCCTATCTGTCATCTCAAGAATCTCATCGTCAGTCAAACCTGAGTAAGCTTTTCCAATCACTCTTAGCCTATCATCATCTTTCACAGCGAAGGTGTAATCAGAGTATAAACCTGCCCTCTTACCATGACCATACTCAGTTGCTACAATCACTACGTCTAAAGTATCCAATTCTTTCTTCAGCTTAACCCACCTCTTTCCTCTTTTGCCAGGAGTATAAGGAGAAGATGGGTCTTTTAAAACAAGTCCTTCATGACCTATCTTCTTGCTCAAATTGAACAATTCTTCTATTTCATCAGCATTCTTTACTTGCTTCATATATGAGATTTTTATCGAATTGTCAAACCCTAAAGATTCAAGAATTCTTCTCCTTTCATAAAGAGGCTCATCCAAAAGAACTCTTTCATCGAGATAAAGCAAGTCATAGACGAATAGAGCCACAGGCACTTCATTTAATATCTTAGAATCGATCTCTTTTCTCCTAAGCCTTCTTTGAAGTTCATGAAAGGGCAAGGGTGCTTCATCTTTGAAGGGGACTATCTCTCCATCTAAGATGAGATCATGATGAACCTTCTTAAGCCCTTCTAAAATTTCAGGAAAATCATCAGTTATTTCTTCAAGCTTTCGTGAGTAGATGGCTATCTTATCGCCAAGCTTATGGGCTTGAACTCTAATTCCGTCATACTTGAACTCTGCATAAAGCTCTTTTTTATAATACTGCTCTATATCATTAGCACTAGGCATAGTATCGGCAAGCATATAGCTTAAAGGTTGCATTGGTTTCAGCTTTGCTTCATGAATTCTTCTTTCAAAGGCTAGAAGGGCTGTTGTGCCTACATCGCCAGTGACCAATTGAACCTTCTTTATCTCCTTTATCTCATAATTGAAGGCTTTTGCTATAGCCTCCTCTACAAGCCCTTCAGTAAGACCAATTCGTAGCTCTCCTGTCAGTATCTTTATCAAATACTTTGCTTCAATAGGGCTTGCATCAAGAAGAAGTCCTCTTAAAATGCTCTTTCTTCCTTCCACTGCTTTCTTACCCATTATAGATGCCATTTTATCGAATTCTTGATAGACATCATTCAAAGTTAGCTCTCTTTTGACAACAGGTAGAGCAACTTTGTAGCTGAAGAGTTCTTCTGCTGCCGAGCCAAGGTCGCCATACTTCAAATATACATTCTCAAATTCTTTCTGATTACTGCCAGAAATTTCCAGCATTAAATCTATTAAAGTAGAGTATCCAATGTAGACTTCTTTATGGCTCCCTTTTGGGAATATCGTTCCTGAAAGAAATCTAGAGACTATTGGAAGCGTGCTATTATCAAGATTTTGAAGATAGCTTGATAGAATTCCAACCTTCTCCAACTTCTTACTTGTAGCCTTTATCCTTTCACATATATCAGAAAAGGTCTTAAAAAGAAAAGGATGCAAGCCTTTCACCAAAAAAGGTTTACTTAAAAACCTTTTTTAATACATTAATTTTATGATGTGACTATTGCCAGTCTTATCTGCTTTACTCCTCTTTTTCTCATCAATTCTTGAGCAAGATCACGAATAGATTCAACTTTACCTTTAACTGCAATAATCTCAAGGCAATTTCTCTCATCCAAATGAATGTGCATAGACGAACTGATTATACTGCTATGAAAATGCTCAGCATCTGTCAAAGATTCTTCCAAACCCTTAACTTCATGATCATAGATCATAACTAAGGCTCCCATGACTATGCCTTTCTCTTCATGCATCCATTTATTCTCTGTCAAAAAGTTTCTGATAGAGGCTTGAATGGCTTTTGACCTATCGTAACCCATCTGCTTTATTACTCTATCAAATTCATCGAGTAGATCAGGAGGCAATGAGATGCTGATTCTTGAGACTCCTTTTTCAGTCATATCAACCTATTTCGATTATCACATAAGTAAAAACTTTTATAGTATTACTGACTTTAAAATCAGTAATACCGAGGTGAGAAAAATGGTGTGCTATATTGTACCTCTGGCAACGGCTGTGGTGCTATCAGCCTTGTGGGGTTTTTCGAAGAAAGGTGCCTCAGGCTTCTGGCTCAATCTGTTTCTTTACGGGGGCGCAGCGTTCGGAGTAGTGGATCATCTTTGGCATGGAGAGTTGTTCCTTATTTCGCCTAACTGGGTCGCTGATATACTCTTAGGAACAGTAATCACTAGCGTGATATTCGGCGCATGGGGATTGACACTGGGTCTAGTTAAGATGAAACCCAGCTTAGCCTACCGTACTGGCATCCTTCGAGAATCTAAGAAGTAGGAAAAGTCAGCATCTCTAGACCAGACCTCTTTTTTATTGTAATGGAGCCAAGACAAGAATTCATATAGAATAGGTGTCTCGATTACTACAATTTTTGTGGTAGATAATAATTTATTGGTAATCCTTAAATATCTGAGACTTTAGCAAGATTTTGGTTATGTTATCAAAGATGAATAATCATCCTTCCACCTTAAGGGATGCTATTCTTAACCTTAGGCAAGGAAGGTTTGTGCTCATACATGATTTTAGTAGTAGAGAGAATGAGACAGATATGGTTTTGGCTGCTCAACATATTACTCCAGATCATATTAGAATTATGAGAAAGGATGCAGGGGGGTTGATATGTGTAGCCATAAGGTATGATATAGCAAATAAGTTAGGATTACCTTACATGCTAGAAGTCCTTGAATCTGTGAGCAAAGAATATCCTAATTTATATGAACTGATAAACTCTCAGGCATCTTATGGTAAATCAGCCTTTTCAATATCTGTCAACCATAGAGATACTTTTACAGGAATAACAGACATAGATAGGGCTCTAACCATAAAAGAAATAGCAAAACTTTGTGATCTTGCAGTAAAGAATTTTGATGATGTTCAGTGTAGATTTGCTTCGAATTTTAGGGCACCTGGTCATGTTCAGTTATTGATAGCATCTGATGGCTTAATCTCAAAAAGAGCAGGGCATACAGAGTTATCAGTTTATCTTGCTCAATTGGCAGGATTGACCCCTGTCACAGTAATATGTGAAATGCTAGATGATGAGACTCATAAATCCTTGCCAAGCCTATCAGCAAAAAATTATGCCAAGATGCACAATATCCCTTTTGTAGAAGGCCATGAGATAGTAAGTTACTATAAGGATCAAATGAGGGGTTAACATAATGAATGCAAGGATAGGGGTCGCTGACACTACCTTTGCAAGAGTAGACATGGCAAAATTTGCTATAGATGTTTTGAAGAGGTATCATGGTAATATCGAAATTATAAGATACACAGTTCCTGGGATAAAGGATCTGCCTGTAGCGGTAAAGAAGCTCTTAGAAGAAAAAGGTTGTGACATTGCAATGGTTCTAGGTATGCCTGGACCAAATCCTTTGGATAAGCAGAGTGCTCAAGTTGCGTCTTCAGGTCTAGTTACAGTTCAACTTATGACCAATAAGCATGTGATAGAGGTATTTGTTCATGAAGATGAGGCTAAGAGTGATAACGAATTGTATAAAATAGCGAAGGATAGGGCTGAGAAGCATGCCCAAAACTTACTTAAACTACTCTTCAAGCCAGAAGAACTCACGAGGGATGCTGGCATGGGAAAGCGCCAAGGCTTTCCAGATGCTGGTCCAATAAGATTATAGGAGGTGAAAAGTATGGTAAAATTAGCACTCGTCGTTTCTGAGTTCAACTTTGACATATCTTACCTTATGCTTGAGAGAGCGAAAGAGCATGCAGCGTTCTTAGGGGCTCAGATCACATACGTTTGTAAGGCTCCCGGATCCTTTGATATGCCACTATTGATCCAATCTTTATTGGATAAGAAGGATGTTGACGCTGTTGTAACTCTTGGTGCGATAGTTGAAGGAGATACAAAGCACGATGAGATCATAGCCCAGCATGTGGCAAGAAAGATTGCTGACTTATCAGTCCAATATAGAAAACCAGTATCTTTAGGCGTATCTGGACCAGGCATGACAAGGCTTCAGGGAATAGAAAGAATAGACGAGTATGCAAAGAGAGCTGTTGAGTCTGCTGTCAAGATGGTGAAAAGATCAAAAGCATTAGAAGAAATCAAAGCGACTCAATATCCTGCTATGGTGGAGTAGTCATGAGTGGAAAACTGAAGATGACTTTGATCAGAATAGACAATTATGGTCCATGGACCCTAGAACTTGGTAATGATAGAGAGTATAAATTACAAATACTTCAAGCCCAGCTTTATGCTCACCTGCAAAAGTTATTTGCTGAAAAAGGAGGCGCTTTATTTTACAATAGATTTGATGAGATGGTAGCCATAAGTAACGGAATTTCCTTAGAAGATCATCTAAGAATTCAGGATGAAGTATTGAAGAATTATCCATTCACTATAAGTATGGGCATTGGTCTGGCTGAGAAGCCTTACGATGCTTTGGAAATGGCTACAAAAGCCTTACAAAAATGTAGTGCAAGGGATGTAAAAAAAGTAGCAGGCAAGTTTGATGAATCCCATGAGAAGAGTGTAAAAATTGCTCATATAGATGTAAACAACGTAACAGGCAATCTTATTAAGAGATTATCAGCCTATGAGACAGCCTTGATGATCAACAGGTTGAATCTAAAGCTAGGTGAGCTCTTTTTGAGTCATAAAGCCCTTACATTCTTCTGCGGAGGAGATAACTTCATGGTAGTAGCGAATGGTGTCTCAGACAAGGAAATCAAGAATATTCTTGAGGAAGCAAGCAATGATTTTAATCTCACTTTAAAGGCTGGAATAGGAATAGCAAGAACTGCCCGTAAAGCTATAGAGCTTGCAACTAAAGGACTGGATTCTATTAGAAATGGTAAAGTGAATGGTCCTGTTCATGAGATCTCTGATTTGTCATGAAAAAGGCAATAGTGGAAGGAGTAAGCGCAATAGTAAAAGAGAGTCTCGATTTAATAGAGAATGCCTTCATAAGAATTGATGATGGTTATTTTACAGAAGTTAGAGAAAATCCCTCAAACTCATCAAGATACTTAAAGTATAAGGCAAAAGGTATGCTAATGATTCCTGGTTTGATAAATGCCCACACGCACATAGGAGACT
Organism: uncultured Nitrososphaerales archaeon; assembly: GCA_938091495.1. GTDB lineage: Archaea > Thermoproteota > Nitrososphaeria > Nitrososphaerales > JACAEJ01 > JAVZMU01. The sequence goes on from CALLJF010000028.1 coordinate 16,025, forward strand.
CTTTCTTTAAGGATTATGGAATAGGTAAATCTCTTAACGATCTTTTTCGCCCAATAACTGGTTTAAAGCATAAGCTATTGGCATCAGCACCTGAAAATTTGATCATAAAATCCATGAGGAATTCAGTGTTCGATATGTTAAGATGTGGAATTACAACCTTTGCTGACTTTCGGGAGGGAGGAAAGAGAGGAATCATGATCATTAAGAAAGCGATGAGAGGATTAAAGATGAAAGCTGTAATTCTAGGAAGACCTGACTATTATTTTGATGAAGATGATGTTGTAAAGAATCATGCTATGCCGGAAGATAAAATTAGAGAAGTAAATGAAATGTTGAAGATTTGTGATGGAATAGGATTAAGCGGTCCAAATGAATATACAGATAAAGCCATGAACGAAATATCGAAATTAACAAAGAGTAAGAAGAAGATTTGCGCAATTCATGCATGTGAGGATAAATACTCCATGGGTTTCTCTCTAAAGAATTTTCATAAGAGTGAAGTTGAGAGGACTTTAAAAAACCTCGATCCAGACTTTATCGTTCATTTAACTCAAGCAAAAGAAGAGGATATAGAATTAATCTCAAAAGCAAATATACCAATAATATGCTGTCCAAGAGCCAACTCTATTCTAGGCTTAGGATTTCCTCCAATAACCAAGATGATGAAAAAAGGAATAACTATAGCTCTTGGAACTGATAACGTTATGCTAAATTCGCCAGACCTATTTCGTGAAATGGACTATACATCAAGAATTTTAAGAGCGTTAGAGAGAGACCCATCAGCAGTATCATCAAAGGATATTTTTAAGATGGCGACTATTAATTCTGCAAAAGCTCTAAAGTTAGGCAAAGAGATAGGAACAATAGAAGAAGGAAAGAGGGCTGATGCTGTTTTTATAAGAACGAACACAAAGAATCTTGAATCGATAAAAGATCCTATTAATGCAATAGTGCATAGAGTTAGGCCTGATGATATTCAAGCAGTTATGATAAATGGTGAGATAGTTTATGGTATTTTGCCAACCCTAACATGAAATTGCAGAAGAGGCTTTTATTAGTGAGCTCTTAATTTAAGAATCATTTTTCTTCATATAATTTATCCAGATCGACCAAGCTTCTTTTCAAATCTTCTAAATCAATATCAAAGAGGAGAGGAGAGAAACCTCTTTTATTGAGCTCAAAAATAAGCTCCTCAAAGAAAATTCCCATGCCTCCTTTGCTCATGCCTCCTTTTAATGGTGCAGTGTAGCAAGCACAATTAGGTGAACGAGATAAACCTAAAATACCTGATAGATGAATTTTTGGATTTCTACTCTTTAATATAAGCTCCTCAAGTTCTGATGCTACTTTTAATGCTAGCTTTTTTGCATGCTCTCTAAAACCAAGTATAGCATTATAATCATCCTTTGTTAATTCTATTCTAGGATTCCCAAGAAAAAGGATCTCAGGGCAAGGTAGTTGATATATACCTATTCTCATCTCAGAAATTTTTTTAACTACTTCAAACAGCATGCCTTTAGATAGCTCTTTTCCTTCATTCCACCATCTTGTACATTGGTTTAGAATGCAGTGAGCAACGGTTACAATCTTAACATCTTCTATCAACTATTTATCACACTCTTAACCAAACTTACTCTTCTACAGTATGCACAAACTTCCGATGAGCTAGGGAAACCACAGCTTTTACATATTGTTAACTCTGGCTGCTTTAATTTATCCTCTATCATCGGTATGAGCCTTTTGAGGAAAAGGTTTAAGACTTGATAACGAAAGCCAGGTTTTCCTTCACTTAACTTCTCTAACAAATCCTTCGTCTCTCTTGATTTAGATTTAATAGAGTGAGGGCAACTTTGATTCCTAATTGGTAATTCAGAGTATAATGCATAAAGATAATCCTCAAGCTCTGTCATCCTTAGCAATGGTTTTACTTTTTTCGTCTGTAAAGGATGATGTGGATGAAGAACTGGTTTTAACCTTACAAGCTGTGTAAAGTCTTCTGAGAAGAAAGATGATAGCATCGTACCGACAGTATCATCTAAATTATGGCCTGTAGCCAATACTTTTACACCAGCTTTTATAGCCATCTCATCAATCAAGTGCCTCTTTATTATACCACAAGGTGAACATACCTTTCTTCTATATATTGTGTTTTTAAATCCATCAATACTGAAGCCTTGATCTTCTACCCTCTTTATAATTAAATTAACATCAAGTCTATCAGTAAGCTCCTTTACCTTCATCTCACAATGATCTGAGTAACCTTTTATTTCAAGGTTGATGTGAATTGCAGTTATATTGAGCTTAGGGAAGATCTTTCTAAGGCAGTAAAGAAGAGAACCACTATCCTTACCTCCAGATACAGCTATACCTATAGCTTCATCTGGCTTGAACATATCATACTTCTCTACTGTTTCCTTAACCTTTTTTTCATAATAATCGATAAAGCAAATTTTACAGAGCCTAACCCTACCATCAGTTACGCTTAGCTCTGCCTTTGCTTTCTTGCATTTAACACAAATTAATGGCATATTAATTACAATAAAAAAGGAAGATAAATACATATAATTGTAATTCTTAAATCAATCAAAGTAAGATCGCTATTTTAAGCAATATTATTTATTTTAGTGCGGTTTATATTTAAGGCAAGAATGATCGATAGACCTTACGTAATAATCAATTCAGCAATGACGATAGATGGTAAAATAGCAACGAAGATAGGAGACTCTAAAATATCGAGCAAGGATGATCTCATTCGTGTTCATAAGATAAGAGCGTCGGTAGATGCTATAATGATCGGAATAAACACAGTTCTTATAGACGATCCTTCTTTGAAGGTAAAATATTGCCAAGGAAAGAACCCTATAAGAATAGTTGTGGATAGCAAAGCCAAGACTCCTATCAAATCAAGGATAATTTCAGACAAGGATGGTCCAACTATTATTGCCGTTACAAAGAAAGCACCGATTGATCGAATTAATAAACTGGAAGAGGCTGGAGCAAAGGTCATAGTATGTGGAGAAGGAGAAAAGGTTGATCTGGTTACTTTGTTTAAGAGTCTTAAAGATAGGGGCATAAAGAGGGTTCTCGTAGAAGGTGGAGGCAATGTCAATTGGAGTATTATAAGCCAAGGCTTGTTCGACGAATTGCAAGTCACCATAGGACCCTTTATAGTTGGAGGAAAAGATGCCATAACTCTTGTTGAGGGAAATGGTGTTGAAAAAATGGAAGAAGGCATTAAGGTAAAACTTCATAAGGTTGAGCAGCAGGGGGATGAGGTAGTTCTAATCTATAAACCTTTAAGGTGAGATTTTGAAAAGTTATCTTCCAGATTTAACTTGGCAAGAAGTGGATGAACTTAAGAAAAGGACTGATAAAGTATTGATCCCAATAGGAAGCTTAGAGCAGCATGGACCTCATTTGCCTCTTTCCACAGATACTATAATAGCCTTTGAAGTAGCGAAGAGAGTGGCAGAGAAATTGGACATAGCTCTAACTCCTCCAATGAATTTTGGCTTTTCTATTGAGCATATGGACTTCTCAGGAACAGTATCTTTGGACCCTTTGACGTTAATAGCTCTTTTAAAGAATTTATGCTCAAGTTTAGCAAAGCATGGCTTTAAGAAGATATTCATAATAAACGGTCATGGTGGTAATAGAGCGACTATAGAGAGTGCTATTCAACTCATAAAGGATGAGTTGAACATATCATTATACTCTCTCACATTGTTGAGTATTGTTAAGAAAGTCTTCAATAAGATAAGAGATTCAAAAGAAGGTGAATTGGGGCATGCCGATGAACTTGAGACGTCTTTGATGCTTGCAATATGCCCAGATAAAGTAAAAATGGACAAGTGTATAGACGAATCTCCTAGGCTAAAACCTCATCTAACTTTTGAGGCATCAAAAAGAGAAGTTGCATTTTCATGGAAAACAAAGGAGATAAGCGATTCAGGGGTTATTGGTGCTCCTAGCAAAGCATCAGTAGAGAAAGGAAGACTAATGTTAGATTACCTGATAGATAGAATTGCCACTATTGTTAAAGACCTATAGATTCATTTACTCTCATAGAAGCAAGCTTGCTTTCATCAAATTGGAATTTGTCCAATATATCATCACTCTTTTCATCCTTGAAGATTTTCAATATATCGTATGTAGTCGATCTCTGGGCAGGAGTTCTACCTATATCTCTAATGATCTTTCTGAAATCTTTTGGATGCAAGAATTGTCCATGAGTCGCTCCAGCAGCTCTCGATATGCTCTCATCAATCAAAGTACCGCCAAGATCATTGGCACCAGTGTTCAAGCAGAATTGCGCAAGCTTTGTTCCTTCCTTTACCCAAGAGACTTGTATATTATTTATGTAATTGTTCAGCATTATTCTAGATACTGCATGCATCTTAATGACTTCTGATCCTGTTGCCCCTGATCTAACGCCTTTCACCAAACCTTTTTTATACATCGGAGCTTCAGAGTGAATAAAGCTCAATGGCACAAATTCAGTTATACCATGAGTTTCTTTCTGTATATCTCTTATTATTGCTATATGCTTGGCTTTGTGCAATGAATTCTCTATATGACCATACATTATAGTCGAAGTGGTAGGTATACCAAGCTTATGAGCAGTTTTAATGACCTTTATCCAATCCTTGGTTTTTATCCTACCAGGAGATATTATCCTTCTTATTTCATCATCAAGTATTTCCGCTGATGTGCCAGGAAGACTCCCTATTCCAGCATCCTTTAGCATCTTCAAATAATCCTCTACACTTGTTTCTGATCTTAAGGCACCATAGACTATCTCTTCAGGAGAAAAAGCATGGATATGAATTTCAGGCAACTCTTTCTTTATGGCTTTGCAGATATCTATGTAAAGATGTCCATCCATGCGTGGCAGGAGCCCAGCCTGAATGCAAACTTCCGTTGCCCCTATCTCCCATGCTTCCTTTGCTCTACGTACTACTTCTTCTATTGATAAAGAATAGCCTTCTTCATCTCTATAGCCTTTGCTAAAGGCGCAGAATCTACACCTCTTTATGCAAATATTTGTAAAATTTATGTTACGGTTTATGATATAAGTGACTATATCGCCAACTTTTTGGCGTCTTAATTCATCGGCAACAAGTATCAAAGCACTCATTTCAATACCATTAGCTTCGAAGAGTTCAACGCCTTCCTCCACTAATACTTCTTTGCCACTTATTGCTTTATCAAGAATAGATGCTACTACAGGATCTATATCATGAAGTATCTTTTCAAGAAAAGAGTGTAACTTATCGTAATTAAGCAAATTTAAACTCAACCAGAAGCCTCCTTGACAAAGCCCTCATCATTAACAAGGGAGTATATATAACTTTTAAGAGGTTCTGGCAAGAAATCAGCCTTATCCACTATGAACTCAGGATATACAGGCAGCCTAGCCTTTAACTCAAAGCCTTTTTGCTCTGTTACTTTCTTAAGATTATTTATTTCAGGCCATGGAGCCTCAGGGTTTACAAAGTCTTTTGTAACAGGAGAGATTCCACCCCAATCGTTTATCCCTGCTGATAGGTAAGTATCATATTCATTGCTGAGATTTGGAGGGGCTTGTATGTTCATTTTACCAAGAAATATTATTCTCGCTAAAGCTATTATTTTTGTAACATCCTTTACATTAGGTTCTTGATGTGATTGCATAGGAGTTCCTGGCTTTGCCCTAAAGTTCTGGATTATTATCTCTTGAATATGACCATACTTCTCGTTTATTTCCTTAATAGCGTAAAGAGAATCTACTATCTCACCAAGAGACTCTCCTATTCCTATCAACAATCCAGTAGTAAAGGGTATCTTGAGATGACCAGCATTCTCAATTGTAGCCAATCTTAGCTTGGGTCTTTTGCCTGGAGAGAACTCATGAGGCCCATTTTTATCACATAATCTATCACTAACATTCTCAAGCATCAAGCCCATACTTGCATTTACCTCCTTTAGATAAGCCAATTCCCTCTTTGTCATTACTCCTGGGTTAGAGTGAGGAAGAAGACCTGTCTTTTCTATGACTAATTCGCACATATCTCTCAAATATTCCGGTGTGCTACTGTAGCCTAATCTCTTTAATTCTTGCTTGACTTCTGGATACTTTTGCTCAGGCTTCTCGCCTAGAGTAAATAGGGCTTCTGTGCAATTAGCTTTGCTACCAGATTTTGCAAAAGATAGAACTTTGCTAGGCTTCATTATCTCTGCATCTTTATCGTTAGGCTCCTTTCTAAAGCCACAGTATCCACATCTGTTTCTGCAAATGTTTGTCAGGGGTATGAAGATCTTTCTTGAATACGTTATTCGCTTTCCTTTACTATTGTTTCGAATTATGCTTGCTACAGCCATCAATGCTTGAAGATTATTGACTTTTATGAGATGATAAGCATCTTCCTTTTTAATTTCCCTCCCTTCAAGGCTTTTGTATAACGCTTCTCTAACTTCTGAGTCAAGATTACTATCTTCAAGAAGATCAAAGATACTTTGTTCTGAGCCTATGATGTTCATCTGATTAGCCTCTTTAGCGAATTGCTAAAATATGATTCTCTTATTTAATTAATTTTCCATCCAAATCTATTTATTCAGCTCCTTTGATGAGAGTTTGGAGAGAATGGTCATAGTTAGTGTATCTATGGACTTGGCGCTGGAAGAAGGGCAAACCTATGCTGGAGGTTTGGGTGTATTAGAAGGAGACAAATTTTATGGAGCAGGTAGGATGGGAATAGATTATGCTGTTCTAACCCTTTTTTACAGAGGTGGCTATGTAGACTACGTAGAGCATAATAATGAACTTATTCCAATAGCGCAAAAGCAGTCTATAGAGTTTTTAGACAAGCTTAAGCCCTTGGAAGTCTTCACTATCAAATTAAAAGGCGAAGAGGTTACTGTCAGACCTTGGGAATACACCTATAAGTCAGCTAGAGCTTTTTTCTTTGAAGCTATTAATCCAGAATGGGCGAGGGTTTTAACAGACAGGCTTTACATAGAGAATAGCTTAGAGGAAAAGTTCTACAAATGCGCCTTTTTGACTAGAGCAGCAGCCAAGTTCATTGAGAATAAAATAGGAATTGAGAAAATAGATTATATCGATCTTCAAGAAGCATATGTTGCTCTTCTTCCGATCATCCTTCCCCTAGATGATCTTTATAGGCTAGTGATTCACACGCCAGGTCCTTGGGGGCATCCTGTATTCCCAAGGGAACTCATTGAGAAGGAGTTCGGCTCAAAGTTTGTATCTCCTCAAGTCGTTCTAACCGAGATAGGATTGAGTCTGGCTCAGAAAGCCTTTGTAGTATCTGCTAAACAGGTGGAAATAATCAAGAAGATATTCCCCCATTATATGATCAAGATTAAGGAAATAACAAATGGAATAGATCTTGATAGGTGGATGGCCCCAGAGCTTAGAAGACTCTATTTTGATGGGGCTTTAGATATACAATCCTTCAAGATGACTCATAGAGGGCTTAAGAGTAGGCTCATAAATTACCTAAAGCACCTAAAGAACGTTAAAGATGAAGAGAGCATAGTGATAGCCTGTGCGAGAAGAATTGTTAAGTATAAGCGCCCTGAGTTCATAGCGCAGTTTATCGAAGAGAATAGAGACCTACCTGTAATTTATGTGCTAGACGGAAAAGCCCATCCCAACGACCCTGATGGAATCGAGAGGATGAAGCGCCTCTACGATCTATCGAAAAATCACAGCAATGTCTTCTTCCTTCCAACCTACGATTTAAAGATGGCAAAAACACTCCTGCAAGGCTCAGATCTTAATGTATTCACTCCCTTTTCAGGCTGGGAAGCTTGTGGAACAAGCTACATGAAGGCAGGGGTTAATGGAGTACCTTCATTATCATCACGTGATGGTGGAGCCTTAGAGCTGATAAAAGATGGCGTTAACGGCTGGTTCTTTGGAAAAGACATAAGAGAACTGATAGACATTTACACAGACCCAAGGGCTGAAGTAATCAATAGGGAAGATTATAATGAATTCAAATCTAGGCTCCTAAGCATAGTCAAGATGTATCAAGAAGATAAAGACAAGTTCTATGGATTTGGGCTAGAAGCCATAAAGACCTTCGCACCAAAGGTGGACATAACTCATGTTCTCAAAGAATATTACAAGGGCATAATCAAATCATGATCTTTAAGTGATTTGTTTGCTTATCTTCCTGTCCATCTCTTGAATAAATTATGCGCTATGTCAAGACTGTCAAGAATCTTCCCCACTACGAAGTCTATCAGATCGTTTATGTTCTTTGGATTATGGTAAAAGGCAGGCATTGCAGGAAGAATTACAACCCCTATTCTTGCCAGTTTTAGCATGTTCTCAATCTGAATAGCGCTGACAGGTGTTTCTCTTGGGACGAGGATCAACTTTCTCCCCTGCTTTATCGTCACTTCTGCAGCCCTTAGAATTAAATTGTCCGAGTATCCATTAGCTATCCCTGCTAGTGTCTTGGCGCTACATGGAACTATTACCATAGCATCTACAATAAATGAACCGCTTGACAAAGGTGATGATAAATCGTTCATTTGATAAACGTGAGTTGCCAGTTTCTCTATATCGTGTTTTTTAGATGATAGCTCGCTAGCGATTATCTCTTCAGCCCCTTTACTTATTATCAAATGAGTTTCAATATTCTTATCTGAGAGAACTTCGAGAAGGCGCTTGCCATAAACCACACCACTCGCTCCAGTTATAGCAACAATTATCCTCATGATCTCAACTTATCCATAGTTCAAATAGATTAATGTTACTTATTCGATGAATTATTATCTAAATTCACCGTCTCTTCTAATTCATGGATGTTCTTTGAGTACAAGGTCACAGTAGTCGCCAATCTGTTAAGGCCCACAGTAGCACAATTTCTTATTCCCTCAATCGTCACTTCAAAACTTCCAATCTTGTTTCTTAAGAAATCGTGAGTCTCAGCCCTTACACCATCTAAGCCTATTTCTACTCTTTTAATACCTACTTTAGCCAGCTTTTCAGCTATATCATGAGCATAAGACTGATCGTTAAGTAAACTTCGAGAATGATTATCTCCTTGCTGATTTAGGGGTTATCTTCTTTATCGTTCCATCTTTACAAGCCTTATAGACTGAATTGATTCTTTCTGTAAAGATTCCTGCCTCAATCACTCCAGGTATATTTTTTATTTTGCTCAA
>CALLJF010000029.1 GCA_938091495.1 uncultured Nitrososphaerales archaeon
TCCTACTTTGTTAATCTCTTCTTCACATATCCGATCTTATCGATATTGTCCGAAATTGTCTTTAGCATTTCTCCTGGGATTCCGATAATGACACCTTCATCCATATACTCTGTCTTAAGGGCTTTAGCACTCATTCTTGCAAATTCGCAGGCAAAGGTTATGTTAAATTTACCTAGATATGGTCTTACCGTTGATGCTGAACAAAGTTGCCTTGGGGCAGACATCCAGCTCTCCACCTTTCCACCTTGATCGAATATAGATGAATGCATGACTTCAAAGGCCCTTCTTGGAATTGTTTCCATAATTACTACATCAGGGTCAAGTGGCGTTTTGTCCAAAGGTGAAAGTAGAGTTGCATAGACACTTCCTGATTCAAGGCTTGGAGACTCCATCACGGATCTTATCGCACTTCTTAAAGAACTGAAGGATGCTTTATTCAGATAAAACTCTCCAGTACGTTCATCTTCAGGAATATCGATCATCCCTAATGCTGCCGCTCCCCTTCTACAGCTATGTGTATTTTCTTTAGCGTAAAATATGTTACCGAGCATTGCATACTTTATCATACCACAGTAGAACATAGGTTTGTCAAGCTCAGCCACACCTTGAGGAATGTCACTTGCTCTTCTGATCAGCGTTATGGCTACTGGTGGGAACTTCAAATCAAGAATCTGTGTAAGCTTTCTTTGAATCTCAGAATAATCCTCCTTCATCATCTTTGATCATCTATATGGATACTCGCTCTAAGAACCACTTCTTCACTTCTTCATAATTAGGTATCTTCCCTTGAGATACAATTTCATTATTGATGATGACTGCTGGAGTGAAAAGAACACCATGCCTTGCAATTTCTTTAGGGTCTTTAACCTCCTGCACTTCAGCAATGAGCTGAAGCTCGGATAAAGCGTTCATCACTAACCTCTTCGTCTCTTGGCACCGAGGGCATCCAGGTCCAAGGACCTTCACAGTTCCAAACATCTTTGTGCTCATTTTATCGCCGCCATAAATCAGATAAATAAAATTTAAATACGTTCCTATATATCTTTAGTAGTGATCGAAGATTAGTTACAAAGGTTTCGGTAGATCAAATTTGCACCAAGAAGCCGGTAGTAAACTTCCATTACTCCAAAGATTTCTCACGCTTTGGATATTCTTATCCATGGTTATCGGTGTAGGCTTAGGTGCTGTTTTTCCTGAGATTGCTACCATTCTTGATGCATTGCGCATTGAAGCCATTTCTCTTCCCATAGCAATAGGTTTGCTATGGATGATGTATCCCCCACTAGCAAAGGTCAGGTATGAAGAACTATCGAAGGTTGCTAAAGCATGGAAGATGTTCAGCGTTTCATTATTTCTGAACTGGATTGTTGGTCCTTTCTTGATGTTTACTTTAGCATGGATTTTTCTTCCAGACCTTCCAGAATATAGAGTTGGAATAATCTTAGTTGGTTTGGCAAGATGTATAGCCATGGTCTTGGTCTGGAATCTTCTAGCTGGCGGGGATAACGACTACTGTGCCATCTTGGTTGCATTAAACTCCGTATTCCAAATTGTACTATATTCCGTATATGCTTATTTCTTTATTACTGTGCTATCTTCTTGGGTCTCTCCTTTAGCGGGAACCGTTATAATAAGTATCTCCGTATGGGATGTTGCTAGAGCCGTCTTTGTATTCCTTGGCATTCCATTTATTGCAGGAATAATAACAAGGTTCAGCCTAATCAAGAAGAAGGGAAAAGAATGGTACGAAGGGAAATTTATGCCCAGGCTGGAACCCACGGCTCTTATAGGATTACTTTTTACAATAGTGGTCATGTTCTCACTGAAGGGCGAATCCATTCTTACGCTGCCCTTACATGTGCTAAGGATAGCCATCCCGCTCGTCTTATATTTCCTATTAATGTTCGGATCATCTTTTATCCTATCTTGGGCTTTGAAATTTGCATACCATGAAACTGTAACTCTTTCTTTTACGGCAGCAAGTAATAACTTTGAGTTAGCAATTGCAACAGCAGTCGCGATATTCGGCATAGGTTCAGGTTATGCTTTTGCTACTGTCATAGGACCTCTGTTCGAAGTTCCTGTGCTGATAAGCTTGGTCAATGTCTCACTATGGGCAAAGAGCCGTTTATTCACAAAAGATGGATTGTCTAAGAGAGCCATAAAAACGATGCTTGGAGGAAAATACAACGAGTAGAATTTGGGAAAAACTTATAATTGGAGAAATTTAATAATCCATTAGTAAAATGAGCCTTGTTAAACTTCGCTTATCCATGGTAGGTACTCTAGCCTTCTTGATAGGCCTCTCTACTCTATTCTTTGCAGTAATTCTTAGTCTGGTAGGATCGTTAAACATCATATTGCTAGTATCGTTTGTGATAATTTTTAACCTCATACAGTGGCTCATCGCTCCTTACATGATCGATGCCATGTATAAAGTCAAGGAAATATCAAGGAAAGATAATCTAAAACTTTACGACATGGTCGAGAATCTAAGCAAAAAAGCAAAAATGAAGATGCCAAAGGTTATGATAGCTAAGATTCCTATCCCAAATGCGTTTGCTTATGGTTCTCCTATAGCTGGTAGAAGATTGGCTGTAACTGAAAAATTGCTGGATACCCTCGAAGATGAGGAAGTAGAAGCTGTGATAGGACATGAGTTAGGGCATCTTAAGCATAGAGATGTCCAAATAATGATGTTTGCCTCAGTCCTCCCAGCCATATTCTACTTTATCGGGTACTCTCTCATGATGTCTGCTTGGTTTGGTGGTTATAGAAGTAGGGATAATGGTGGCTTAGCTATTCTCATAGGGCTTGCAAGCATGGTCATATATTGGATACTATCCCTCTTTGTACTAGGGTTGAGCAGATTGAGGGAATATTATGCAGATAGGCATAGCGTTGAGATAGTGGAAGACGGTCCTAGGAAATTATCTGAGGCTCTAGCTAAGATCGTTGATTATAGCGCAAAAATGAAATTTTACTCACACAAGCAGACAAGCGAATTCAATAGCTTTCGCTCTTTGTTCATAGCAGACCCAGAAAGGGCTGAAAGAGATTATCAGGAAATGGCAAGGCTTTCTGGATACTCGACAGATAGACAATTGGTTGAAAGAATACTCTCAAGAAAAGTTACAACAGCAGATAAGATACTGGAGTTATTTTCGACTCATCCTAACATTGTTAAGCGCCTCAAAGCTCTGCAAAGATTAAGTCAAAGTTTTTAAAGGATAAAAGAATCTTTAAGAGGAAATCTTGATGATGCCATCCTCAGATGTAAAAAGAGAAATATTCAGCCTTTACAACAAAAAGCCCAGAGGTTGGCATGTCTTCATCAAGAAAGACCAAAAGGGATACCATGATACCATAATCACGCATGAGAAGGATATTTGGTTCATAAAAGAGGAACAGATCAATCCTTATTATTTAATCGGCTTCGGTTTTAAAGGGGAGATAGAAGATAAAGAGGCGTTAAAAAGCATAAGACCATACCAATTCGGCTTCAGGCCTCTTTCTAAGAAGATAATGGATGAAGTTATGGAATCCTTTAGCAATGACAAAAATGTGGATAGAATAGTGAGTAAAATCATGAGAGAAAAGCCACTGCCAATTGATAGAATAAGGAGTGAGTTTATGGTCCAAGGGCCTGTAATCTACCCTGCGAAGCCTATAGAACTTATATCAAACCAGAATGAGATAGACATGAAGCTTAGGGCGGAATTGAACAAGCTTATTTACAAAAAGTATCCTCACTTGCTCACTACTTACCTTTAATTTTTATAGTTTTGGACATGATCAACGCATCTTCACCATCCAAATAATAATTAGGAATAAAACCTGCTTCTTCAAATCCTAATTTTCTGTAGAAGCCTATGGCTTCTTCATTGCTTACTCTTACTTGAAGCTCTACGTAATCAACCTTTTTTAAGAGAAAATTCAAGCTTTCTTCCATCAACTTGCTACCAATACCCTTTCTTCTAAACTCGGGAAGAACAGCTATGGATACTATGTTACCTTTACCATTTCTTACAGACGAAATTACATAACCTATAATTTGTCCATTTTCCTCAGCAACGTAAAAGCTATCAGTCTCCCTCATTAGGAAGTAAAGAAAAGTGAAGTAATCGTACGGATGCTTAAAGCAAATTTTCTCGATCTGCAATACCCTATCTAAGTCTTTTTCCTTGCATCTTCTTAAAATCAAATGATCATCAATAAAATTATGAATCTTCTATAATATTTCTTTTTAATTCTATGGGAAAATTTTAATAAGCAAATAAGCGGCTTTAAAACTGTGCCGAGGTAGCTCAGCCTGGGAGAGCATCCGACTCATTTATTTGAGGGTGAAGCTGAAGACCGGACTGTCGCAGGTTCAAGTCCTGCCCTCGGCATAAAGTTAACTTTAGTGTTAAGGGGCTTAACATTAGTGTTAAGGTTTAACCCTTCTGCTATTCGATCATGTATTAAGATCAACTCTTTAGCGAATTTATCCCATAATAAGGGGATTTCATCTTTAAGAGCGATTAGCTTCTTTCGGATTCTATAGATTAGAACATATCTTTGGGAATCACTCATCCCCTTCCCCAAAAGCATATCCCTTTCAGTTTGAGTTAAAAAGCGATTATACAAATCATATCCCCGTGAACATAGACCATGGTATTATATAAAGGGATTTTGGTATTTATGCTTAGGGATTTCGATTTCATATCCATATTTATCCCTCTAATTTATAAATATTTGCATAATTGCTCCAATAATGTATAAATAAGGCGATTTTAGAAATTATTTTCCCAATTTCCGATCAAATACAAGACTACTAAGCTTCCTATTATGCTATAGGCCAAAGCGTGAAGCGATAAGTTATATTGAATCAGGCATTATGCTTAAGGACCTAAAATTCGCTTGGCTATAAATTCGGGAATTATGGGTTAAGTAATTAAATCCGCAAGCATAGGCCTGTAGAGAAACGCTTGAGAGAGTTGTTATATGATCTCGACCCCTATATGAGAAAGAATCTTGATATAATCACAAATCTAGAATTATTTAGGACTGGATGCATAACAATAACCCAATTACTAAGAGGGCTAGCGCTTGATCGCTAAAAGTCTTATTAGGAATAGCTTAGTGCAATGTCGTCGGAATAGGATTAGCACTAAAATTTATAATAGGAATAGGTTGTTATCAAGTCGT